>WJLZ01000026.1 GCA_014728215.1 Chitinivibrionales bacterium | reverse complement strand
TCAATGATTTTGTCCAGCATATATTCAAAATGCATATAATCATGATAATATCCACCCCAATAAAAGCCATGCTCTTCCATTATCCCAATAATCATTTTTCGCATATCAAAGCTTGTAGTTGCTCTTCTTGACCTTGAGGGGTAAGGATTTGTTACAGCATTGATATCAATTGCAGTACCGAAAGAGTGATTTGATAGTAATTCTCGCCTGACTAACTGACGGCCGTTATAGGGTATAGTTCCATCAAGGCGGTTCTTTTTACGATCATATTCAGCGCAATCGTGAGCCCAGTCAGGCCAATCTCCATTGGGTCTAATTGAATCATAATCGCTATTGTTTTTGATTGCGTTTCTAGTAGTAGAATTCTTTGAATATCTGAAATAAGTACCATATGTACATCCTAAATACAATTCGTAGTCACTAACCAGTTCTTTAATATTCGTGAATGCTGATGTTAATAACTTATGAAGTTTACTATGCATTCGTAGAGTTTTTGTTTGGTTCTTTTTAGGGCCAAAACCCGGCAGAGTAATTTTTTTGATTTGGGATTTGAATTCGCTTGACGTTGGGTCTCCCAGAAGTTTTTTCTTGGCAGAAAAAGAGGTAAGTTTACGTTCAATGTTTGGTTGACCAAAAAGCGAAATCACATCATCTTTCGTGCCGCATGTGTTTGTAGGAGGCTGGTATTTAAAATCTGTACTCATTATTTACATTCTTTGAAATGGTTGTTCTTCCATTTAATTATTTGTTGAATTTCATTTCTTTCCAAATCCCGAAAAACAAGTTCAAATATGCCGTCTTCGTCGACATCTTCAAAATCGAATGTTTCTCCTCCGCCTGCACCATCACTCTCGAATTTAAATGTTGTGGACATTGCATCGCTGTCTAAATTTGAACCTGTTAAAAAGTTGTGATAACCCTTTTTGTCAAAATAATGTGATAGTAACGTCGGCACCTTTTTATTATGAATAAAGTAGATACAGGTTTTCAAAGAATTATCAGCAGTTGAAATAAGTATAGAATCAACCGTCATCTTTTTCTGTGAATTTATAAGATAAAAAATATTTGAATAACCACTATCTTGCTTACAAAGAGTTTTTATTATCCAGTGATTTTCCCCCGCTTGGACCATCCATTCAATGGTACGCAATTCGAATGCTTTAATTATATCAGGCAACCGGTTGGTAGACTCTTTATATACGTAATATCCGCTATTTTTGACATAGGCTTCCTTATACTTTTTTTTCTCTTTCAAAGCATGAGCACGTTCGGAAAAATATGCAGCAACATTTACAAAAAATCCGTCTTTGAGATTTGAATAATTTGTAGTATTAATCACTGTCTTTGGATTTGATATCTCAGATTTCTTTGGTACGGTTTGAATTATTACGAGGTAAAAATTTGAAAGTATATTATCATCACAAAAGAAGGGCTTTGCATAAGGGCTGTTATTAGAATAGGCAATACTAAAATATGACTTGAATAGAAGAGATATTGTAAAGATTAAATAACAATATCTATATGTATTGCATATCCTATTCATACCTGAACCTCGTTGTTAAGTTCGCTTTTGGCGGCATGTGTTTACGAATGCGATAAATTTATATCAATGCATTCCACAAATACCAAAACGCTTTTAATAATAGTTGAATACCATATAAAATTGAATATCTATTTCCTTCATTAGCACCATATTTATACAATTATAGTTAACTAACCGACCATTTTTTGTGCCATGCGCTTGCATCGCATGTTAAAACTATACGCGACCGCAAAAAACCGCGCCTTAAACCGAAATCACAAACTCACTACTCTTTACCGCAATCTCACACGGGCCGCTCTTTTTGCCCCGCGCAGTGGCTTCGAATTCCAGCTTAAGCTCCTCGCCTTTATCATTAGGATCCTGAATTTTCCAATTGGCTGATACGGTGTCGTTCTCGGTTTTGCCGGAAACCGTGTCGATCCGAAGGCGGGAGCCGTCGGAAATATCAAAGATGTCAAATGAGACCGTTGCGTTTTCGGGGAGACCCCGGGTATCGCATTTAAGCAGGATCTCATCGTCTTCGACAACTGTCTCGGGGGTGGATTGCTTTTTCTGCTCATCCCTGTGTTCCCACCGGGGGTTGGAGAGAGAGACGGCGGCGGCTTCATCGAGGACACGGTCGGTTACCGCAGGGGCGCCGGAATCATCCTCTTCTGCTTCGGCCATTTCGATGATGTCCATTTGTTGATTGCTGAACCATTTCCTGAGTTTCGGATCCAGCATGTAGTTGAGCGGGATCCTGACAAATTTGATAATACCGCTGTCGATAAGGGACCAAAGGTAGCGGACTCTTCCGGCCTGATCATTGTAATCGAAAACGTAGTGGCGTATATCATAACTGAGCTGCTCGCTGGGGGTTAGATTCGCTGTTATGCCGTCAAGGTGATATGATATTTCCTGCAGCGAACTGTCCTGGAGAATATGTTCAACCTCGGCATGAAGCATGGAAACAAAGGGACAATCCGGCTTACCGATATCCCGGGAATGGACAAGCATGAATTTCCCCGGACGGATTACCCCGAAACAGAGCTTTTTGCAGGGATGGGTTAAACAGTTTCTGCATCCCGGGAAATTGAAATATCGCGACGGGTCTGCTGTTGTAATGCCGGATACAAATGTTTTTGATTCTTCCATACGCTTTTTATTATGCTCGGAAATGCGTTAGTTTTAACGCATGTGCCGGAAGCACATGGTACATAATATCCTTTAACCAGCCGAAGAACAAATATAACCGAAAAGCTCTACCTGCTTATTTCCAATATATAAAGAATAATATTTGCCCGATCAAACATTGTGTGATTTTCGTCACAAACGGGTGATTTTTTTTTAAAGGGGTTATTATTCCTCTACGTGGAGAGGAGTTTTTTCTCAAATCCTTGTCTCATATTGAAGAAATTTTGATTTTGGCAGGGGGCTGGGGACTGCCTCCTCCCATGGTCGGGTCCATGCCTGGAACCCAGCTTGGAAAATGCTTTTCCTGATAGCCCAACCCCCCGTCTTCGCCTCCCCCCACACATGGGGGGAAAAACAGCGATGAATCTCACGTTCTTTCTCTTCTCCCGCCCTTTTCTTTTATCCAACGATCTTTCCAATCTCCTTCAAAATAACTCTCACCCGGTGATCATAGGTATGGCGGCTCAGGACTTTTTTCATGCCCCGTTCTGCAATCGCCGCTCGTTCGGTTTCATGGCGAAGATAATAATCGATCAGTTCTTGCAGATGTTCACTGTTCCGAAAGACAACCAGCTCTTTTTTATCACCCTCGGTTTCGAAATACTCGTAGACCACTCTTTTCCGGCTGGTAATGATAAAACTGTTGGAGGCCAGGCTGTCGAACACCCGTTGCGTAAAGCCATCCCTGATGACCATGCGATTGATATCGAGATTGACTCTGGTCTGCTGGTAGACAAGATTGAGATTTTTATAGTAGCCAACTCCCCTTGAGACCTTTTCCGCCGGGATATCCTGCACCCATCCTTCGTCACCGAATACCTTGAAATCGGGGTATATGCCCTCAAGAGAAACAACAAGATTTTTCCGGTAAAGATAGCCGATAAAATGTTTCAGGTAGAATACCGCTTTCCTGACACTCAGATGGGAAGGGATCTCCCGCTGCGAAACGAGCTTTTCTATTTCACTTTCGATATCATATCCCATATCGGCCGAATATTTCCGGAGTAGGGGAGGTATATCACGAAGAAAGCTTTCGATATAGGTATCGCATTTTTTCAGATACTTATCCATCTGTTCACGGTATGAATTTCCGACAAAGCAGGTGTTTCGTTTGAAAGTCCGTTTTTCCGGGACCGGATGAAATATTGAAGGATCTGTTGCAAGGGGCAGGAATATCGCATTATATCCCTGATCGGTCATTTGTTTGATATACCCGCGGTCTGAGACAAAATCCAGCCTGTTTGGCGATGGGGGAAAATCGATGTTGTTTATAATCTGATGAAAAAAAGGATCATCCACACACCAGTTAATAAGGATGCAATGGTTTTTTACACAGAAATCGGCGATAACACCTTCGTTGTCCAGTCCCCAGTTGTTGATTGTAAGAAGGATCGTGCACTTATGCTGCTTGAGAACATTGCATACAAGCGCTGCCTGTTCTCTGGATGTTACCACAGTGATTTCAATAGCGATTACCCTGGTATCCGGTATTCGCCGAAAAGCGTTCATCAGCTCTTTTTCAACCAGATTTCTGTGGCTGAAACATGCGACAGTGATCATTTAACCGATCGGTCTCCTCTCTCAATAATTCATTAGAGTTTAAATTCTGCAGTTACATTGACAGGCCCCGGTAAATTGGCTTATTTTCTGTACTGCTGAATGGATTATAAACCTTACAGTTTTTATAGAATATACCTGATTTTCACTATCGGGAGTGCAAATTTGAGCCGAAGATTTCATCAATGGCGATGAGTCCTCGGCTGTTTTTATGTTCACCATGCAACGAGATGAATGGAGCAAAGGATGACGATGAATCCACAAGCGCAGGAATTGAACGATCTTATCAGAAATGTAAATCCTCATGTCTACGACCTTCTCTCCGAACGGGGTAGAAATATCTTTTTCCCGAAAAAGGGAATCCTGGGTCAGACTGCCGAGGCGGACGGATGTGAAATCAATGCCACAATAGGGACTGCGCTGGAGGATGACGGTTCCATCATGTGTCTCAACTCGATTGCGAAAAATGTTTCTCTGGATCCCAAAGATGTTTTCCCGTATGCGAAGAGTTACGGACGGCCCGATATCAGAAAGGTATGGAAAGAACATCTTCTGAAAAAAAATCCCCTGCTCGAAAATAAAGCAATAAGCCTTCCGGTCGTATCCAGCGCTCTGACCCATGGGTTGTCGATGGGAGGTTTTCTTTTATGTAATGAAGGCGACAGGATTATTCTTCCGGAACTGTTCTGGGGTAATTATCGTCTTATTTTTTGTCATGGCTGGGGTGCGCAACTTTCAAGCTATCCGACTTTTGTGAATAACAAGAGTTTTAATGTCGATGGACTGCGGGAAAAGCTCATTGAAGGAGCGCCGGGGAAGAGAATCGTTCTCTTGAATTCTCCCAACAATCCGACCGGTTATACGCCGACGGTTGAAGAAGCTCATCGGATCAGGGAAGTGCTTGTTGAAGCCGCCGAAGCGGGTAATACGCTTGCAGTCTTGATCGATGACGCCTATTTCGGGCTGGTCTACGAGAATGGCATTTTTCCGGAGTCCCTGTTCGGGCTTCTGGCCGACGCCCATGAGCGGATCCTTGCCGTCAAGTTTGACGGGCCTACCAAGGAAGATTATGTCTGGGGGTTCCGGGTGGGATTTGTAACCTTCGGGACAAAGAAGAACAGTCCGGAGTTTTATTCGGCCCTCGAGTCGAAAATCGCCGGTCAGATCAGAGGGAATATTTCCAATTCGTCCCATCTGGGCCAGTCATTACTGCTCAGAGCGTATTCGGATCCCGATTATGTCAAAGAGAAAAAACAGAAATATGATATCTTAAAGAAACGGTATCAAAGAATAAATGAGGTATTCAATACCCATCCGGAATACAGCGAGGTATTCGAGCCTTTGCCTTTTAATTCGGGGTATTTCATGTGTATCAAACCCTTTGTCTCCGATGTTGAGGCCTTACGGAAAAAGCTCCTCGAGAAATACAGTACCGGGTTGATTGTGGTGGGTGATATACTGCGCATAGCCTTCAGTTCTACTCCCTATGAAAAGCTGGATACCCTGTTTGCAAATATTTACAATGCCGGTAAAGAATTACAGGACTGATTCATGCATACATCGGTCTCGGGAATAATATTCGATTTTGACGGCACCCTCTATCACATGGGGTGGTATATGCGGCCGCTTATTACCCTGAAATTATTTCCCCACATCTGGAGACTTTCCCGATATATGAAAGTGCGGTCTGAACTGGCCAATAAGGATATGGGCTCCGGGGAACAATTAATGAATGAATTGTGCAGGCGATTGGCAGAAAAATCTCATTCATCACCCGCGAAGATGCAATCCTGGATTTTCAATTCCTTTTATCCTGCATTTATAGAAACCTTATCACTGTTTAAAAATTCACGCCCCGGAATAAATAAACTCCTGGAAAAATTGCACAGCAACAACATCAAGCTTGCTATTCTTTCGGATTACGATATGCTTAAAGAACGGTGCGAGAGATTGAATATCGATACCGCATACTTTGATAAGATTGTATCTTCCGAAGCTGCCGGGGCCCTGAAACCTGCGGTGCGACCCTTTGCAGAAATACAGAAAGCATGGGACCTTCCTCCTGAAAAGATACTGGTGATCGGTGACAGAGATGATACCGATGGTATAGCCGCATCTCAACTGGGCATGCAGTTCATGCACATGGAAGGCAAAAAGGCCTATGCAGGACCAAATGTTCGATCATGGCAAGAAATCAAAGGTTTTTTGTCCAAACTTGAGAATGGTAAGAGCTAATCTGCCGGAGCTGTTGAAAATGGAAAAAATTACCGTTGATTGTTCACAAACCGTCGCTCCTTTTAATCATTTCTGGAGAAGCACGGGATTTATCGGGGGGCATAAACTTTTTCGTGATGAATACCGGCAGAATATAGCACTTATCGGTTCCATTCCTCGAAAGGGGATCGAATTTGTCAGGATTCATAACATGCTGGATCTTGTTTTTGTCGATAATCTTGACAGCGAAGAGCCCGTGTATGAATGGACTTTTCTGGACAGAGCAATCGGGGTGCTCGTTGACAATGGGCTAAAACCATTTTTTGAGCTTATGGGTAATCCCCATCCACTCAAGGCTGCGGCAAGGTATATAAATCCTGCTGTCGATGATCCTGCCGAGCGGTTTAAAACGGCGCTTATGGGCTTGGAACCCCCGGGAGGCGAGGGTATATTTTCCGATTTTACCGATAAAAGGCAGCTTTACATGTGGAGGCGGCTGATAAAAGGCCTGGGAAGTCATTGTGTCGAACAATTCGGAGAAGATGAAGTCGTGTCGTGGTACTTCGAAAGCTGGAATGAACCCGATTGCCCGGCCTGGTGGCGCCAATTCTGGGAAAATCCCCAGTCACTGTGTCATTACTATGATGCCTGCTCTGAAGGGCTTTTCGAGGCCCACCCGGGGCTCCGTCTGGGAGGACCGGGGGGCCAGGGAAATCTCAACGATACCACCAAGGCCTTTCTGGCCCACTGCGACGGGGGAACGAATTACTTTACCGGGGAAAAAGGCGTCCGTCTCGACTTTATCTCCTTTCATGAGAAGGGGGCGATGCACTGTCTTGAAGACATCGATCCCGACAGCATGGGAATGTGTCAAAGGGAGATGAATTTTGTACAGTATGTCAGAGATAACCATCCCCGACTGGCCGATGTCCCGGTGATGAACAATGAATGCGATCCGCAGATCGGATTCGGAGCTGTTCATACCTGGCGGGCCCTTCCTTACTACCCGGCTTTTGTCGCAAAGATGATCAATCAACATCAGGTGCTCCTTATCGACAAACTGAAATGTTCCTATGAATTGCTGGGCAATGACAACGGCTTTACCGGACGGTGGGGACACCGGACTCTCTGTGCCCGCTTCGGTTCGGCGGACGAGGTGGACCACGGCGCCTTTGTCATGGTGAAAAAACCCATTTTCAATCTTATGGTCGGTCTGACACTCCTTGGTGATGAACGGTGCATGGTGACTCACAATTTCGACCCTTCATCCCGACTGGGTATTCTCGCCACAAAAGCCGGAAACGGGCAGATAGCACTGATGCTCTATAACAGCCGCGATAAAATCTATTCGGACGGTGAAGACGAGATAGAAATTATGCTTACCGGCATTTCTTTTGATACCGCCATGCTCACTCATTACCGTATCGATGATTCTCATTCCAATCCTTTCAGGATTTACGTGCAGAAGGGCGTGCGTCCCGACTGCCGCCCCGATGATCTTGTCGCAATACGAGCGGCGCAGGAGCTGGAATATCTCGAAGAGCCCCAGGAAATTGAAATCAAAAAGGGTTGTCTGAAAATAGAGGTGACCCTTCCATTGCCGTCGGTGAGCATTATCCTCTTGAGTAAAAAGCCCCAAGAAAAACCGGATAAAATAACAGGGCTTCAAGCAGATCGTTACAAAGGTTTGGTTGACATCAATACGACATTCACAGCGACCTGTGCGGAAAGCCGGGAGTCTGCACCTGCTGTGGATACCGAAGAAATCCTGCTTCGCTGGGACAGTATCGATTCCCGGACCATACGGACCTATGAGGTTCTGCAATCTGAAAAGAAAGATGGTCCCTTTTCCCGTGTAAACAAACAGAATATTCTCTGCTCATCGTATATACTTCCCCGTCCAAAAAGAAATACCTGCTACTATAAAATCCGGGCAGTTGATTGTTGGGGAAGGGCCGGTGAAGAATCGGAGATAATACATGTTTAGCTGATCCGGCGCTTCGATTCAGAATGCTAATATATTTTTCATTTCGCAAATAAGGGCTCCCATTCTATATTTTGTATACTACGTAAGGAACGGCATTTTAAACCGACTCAAGGAGGGGATATGAAAAGGCTTATGATATGCTTTTTCCTTGTAGCGCATATTGCATGTGTTAAAACGTACAGGGAGAAGGTGCGAACAACTCAAGTAGTTGAGCCGCAACAAAGCGTGCTTTACACGGCAAAACAGGAGTGGCCCGAAGATACATCAGAGGGGGTTACGGGTGTGGGGACAACTGCACCGGCTCAAGAGGGTGATGATATGGAAGAGCTTCGGGTGCGCGCGGAACATGGCGCATTGTTGCGGATATTCAGTACGTTCCGGGGAAGAGGAGTTGCTCCCGGGGTAACCGAAGATATGTTTTTTGCATGTGTCGAGCCATATGCCCGGGATATTTATATGCGAAAAAGGATATTGAAATTCGACCGGGTTGAAGTTGCTGTGCATATAAAGCACGAAGAAGTTGATAAAATCATGGAATGTTTAAAGCAGTATGAGGCCGAAGAGTAATAAATTATACCATAATTCTAATCAAACGCTATGAAGGGCTTTTGTGCAGCCAAACCGGCAGGGCACAAACATTCGGTCTAAAAGGAATGGTGTGCTCGGTTAATTGTCAATTCTGTCTGACTGTTGCTTTTTTCCGATAATCCCGGCTAATTTGTGAGATATCACTTTAAGGCTGAATGGTTTCTGGATAAATCCAAGGGCGCCGGCATCGAGGATTTTCTGGGCCGCTTCATTCATGGCATGGCCTGATGAAACAAGGGCTTTAATGTTGGCGTTGATTCTTTTCAGGCTGACAAAGCATGAGTAACCGTCGCAATGGGGCATCACGATATCGATAATGACAACATCTATTTCCTTGAAATGATCCGCATAGTACCGTTCGCATTCTACTCCGTCATTGCAGGTGATCACGGTATATCCCATTGTACTTAACAGGTCAGAAGCCATATCACGGATACTCTGTTCATCATCGACCACAAGGATGGTTCCCGTGCCCTTAATTATTTCGATATCACACTCTGTTTGTTCAGACGATGTGTCATGGGCAGCAGGGAAATACATAACCACTGACGTACCATTACCTGTTTCACTGTAGACTTCAATATATCCGTTGTGGCTTTTTATTGTACCGTATACACTCGCCAGCCCCAGTCCGGTACCCTTTCCCTTCTCCTTAGTGGTGAAAAAAGGTTCGAATATCCGCTTTTTTGTTTCCTCATCCATACCTATGCCGGTATCGTCTACGGTAACATAAACATACGTTCCCTGCACGACATGGTAGGGATGTTCCTGTGCAAATTTTTCATCCAATTCAACAAGTTCAGAATTGAATGATAATGTTCCTCCCTGAGGCATAGCGTCACGGGCATTCAATGCCAGGTTCAATATTGCGTTTTGGATCTGGGTATGATCGCCGATAATCACTGAGGGATCGGCATTGAGATTCTGTAGTATCATGATATTTTTTGGAACAGTACGTTCCAAAAGACCGATAACTTCATCAATAATATCATTCACATGAATAGCCGAAGATTCAAATTTACCCCGTCGTGCAAAGGCGAGAAGCTTGGTTGTCAGGTCGGCCGCCCGTTCCGAAGAATTGAAAATCATGGATGCATATTTCAGGAGCCTGGGATTGTCTTTTCCAAAGCTCTGTTTAATCAGGTCGGCATAACCGGCAATCGCACCCAGGGCATTATTGAAATCATGGGCAATACCCCCGGCAAGGAGGCCGATGGCTTCCATTTTCTGTGCCTGACGAAGCTGTGCTTCCAGGGCCTTTTTTTCTTCTTCCACTCTTTTCCGCAGGGTAATGTCCCGTGCAATTCCCAACACAACCTTTTTTGACTTTACGGTCAGTGGATAGGTACTGATTTCAACAGGGACGGTGCTTTCATCCTTTCTGGTTAGAATAAATTCGTCGGGTCCGGTTCCTTTTCCGCCGGCATTCCAGGCAAGATTTTTCACTGCCCGGGGAAGCTGATCTTGTGAAAGCAGGTTCAGCTTTAATAGATTGCTGCCGATTAGTTTTTCTCTGCTTAAACCGACTATCCTTTCAGCCTGACGGTTACCGTCGAGAAAAGTACCTTTCATATCATGGATATAGTAAGCATCCGGTGCATATTCAAAAAGCCGCTTAAAACCTTCTTCGGATTCCCGAAGATCTGATTCAGCCTTCTGACGAGTGCGTACTTCCTGACGAAGTTCCTCAACAGCATTCTCCAGTTCACGTGTTCGCTCGAGGACCGCAATTTGCAGCTCTGATTTGGCTTTCTGGAGTGCTTCCCGTGCCTCTTTGTGCAGCCGGATATCACGGGCGACAATTACAACACCCGATTCGGGGAGAAGAGATGCATTGATGCTTACCGGTATCGGTTTACCCTTCCGGCTTACAAATGTCAACTCATAGTTTTGAATGGTTCCCTGTTGACTAATACGGTCGAGTATATTGTAAACGCCCGGATCACGGAGCTGAGGAAACAGCGTTTCAACCGGTGCACCTTCCAGTTCTTCCTGTGTATAGTGCAGATGTTTTAGAATGGAGTAATTGATAGAAGCGATGTTGCCGTTCAGATCGACCAGCACAAGCATGTCGGTCATAGTCGATATTATCTTTTGTGCGGCAACGGATGGAGTGATACTCAAAAATCGATATTTTGTAATGGCAAATACCATCCCCGACGCCCAGAAAAGAATGAAGATGTTGGCAACCGGCGGAAAGATGATTGCATCGATATGTCTGATTACGACATTCGTTATGGTGCCCAGAAAAAGAGGAACGATTCCGGTGATGAATACAATCGTTGCCTGTTGCCTTTTAAAAACCGAAACGGCTCTGATGCGTGCCCGAACAATTATCAAAAGACCAAGGGCGGATAAAGAAAAGTAGTAGATGAAAAACAGAATGGGCCATAATGATTTTGTCCAGATACCGTACCAGCCAAAGGATTGTAGCGTATGGTTGGTAATTAACCCATCCGACCATTGCTTATAATTGAATATCGCTGCTGTTATTCCAAGAAAAATCCAGAAGGGTTTGGATTGTAACAGGCGTTTATTCCCTGAAAATATCGCGGCAAACAAAATGAAAAATATGCCGTAGCTGATCCATCCCACCGATGCAATATTTTCAAAAAGAATGGCCCTCTCCCGGGAAATGAAAGGATTATGAACAAATGATACACCAAAACTCCAGATGAAAAAGCAGAGCAGCGTTATCGAACATGCCTGATTGAGTGTTGATTTTCGATTTCTGAGAAAAACCGATATTGCAAGAAAAAGAAATGATACTGCAGCAAAAAAGTGGATATAGGAGAGAGCCTGGAAGTTATTCATACACGCATATATGTTCAATTACATAAAACCAACCTATTTAGCAATGGTACATCAAAAGCAGAAAAATAGCAATAAATTGCTATTGGGCAGATTGTCCTCGTTCTTTGAAGCGTTTTAATAACAGTTATATTATTTTACAGGAAACATATCGATAGCAGGCTATCGAACCTTTACCCGGGAGGTAGGCAATGGACCTGATTTTCACTTCCGAAAGAAAAAACGGCTATACCATGATGAATATTCGAGGGAAAATGACCTGCGGCACCATAGAGGTATTGCGAAAAGAGATCTATTATCTGATTGCCGGGGGAGCGGTTCATCTGGCCTTTAACCTGAACACCGTAACCGTAGTGGACAGCAATGCAATCAATATGTTCATTCACTTTCAGAAATTGCTTCAGCCAAAAAGCGGCAGCCTCTATTTCATCACTGTCCCACCGCGCATTTACTCAATTTTTAAGAGAAGCAGAGTTCTCCAGACCCTGCCCTGCTATTCGACCATCAATGAAGCGGATAACAATATCGGAATTCATATCGCCAGGGAAGAACGGGGGATGTATTGCTTGATCAGTCCTCCCCCTATATTTAAAGTGACATCTTTGAAATATGTGCGTAAAACAATCGACGATATTATCAGCACAGGGCACAGGCGTATTGCATTCAATCTCGAAAAAGTACTTGCCATCGACAGCAGTGCTATAGGGCTCATTCTGAATTTGCACAAGCGACTTCAATCTGAGGGAGGAGGTATTTCCCTGGTCAATATTTCCTCGGAAATATATCCTGCCCTTGAAGCTACCAATATGCTGCATCTTATTCCTCAGTATGACAGCATTAAGGAAGCTGATGAGAGAATCGCCTGAAAATGAAGCAGGCTACTCTACCTTCTGGATTTTTTCTCCAACATACTTGCGAGGTATGGAGAGATAAAAGCCCTCATATCCTTTCCGGTGTCGTATATGGTCGGGCACAATTTTTTCTTCGATAAATTCCTTGTTGCTGTTACCATTCACCGATACGACTTCAACTTCGAGAAACTCAGCGCCTGCAGGTGGCGCCATGGTTACTTCGAGAACTGTTCCCTGGGGAATGATGCAGTTAAAGCTGTTGGTATAGGGCTGGTCCCACCGCATGGTTGCTTCCTCCCGCATCTCGGTGAGTACTTCAAACCGGTCGCCCCGTTTGATTTTTTTTGAACCGCAGCTCACCGCAAATAAACAGAGGGCAAGTGCAATAAATGTTGAGGAGTAACGTTTCATAAATCCTCCCTTTTAATAAGGTTATGGTCTGGTTTGAATGGCAGGCCGGTTTTCGGGTGCTGAAAAGGTTGGTCTTTTCTTGGAGATATATTCATATCCGGAAAACACCTTGAAACCGGGTGGATTAGCTGTTGTATTAAAATATATTAGTCACCAAAAATATCTTACAATATTCCCCATTAATATTTCGTAGTATTAGTGAAAAGAAAAAGTGCTCCTCCTTCGAACCTTAACCGTCATTTTCCTCCGTGAACCACCCTCCTTCTTGAGGGTTTGCCCGAAGCCCGCCGGTTCCCTCCACCGGCGGGCATTTTTATTCGATATATCCCTTTTCCTCTAACTCTTCGTATCCCTTTAAATACCGCACATAAAAGACCCATTTCATCGGGCTGTGATGATTGAAAACAAAGCGGTAATCATTACCTTTATAGGTGCATTCAAAAATATCCTTTTTTTGAATAACATAATTGGAAATATCATCGAGCGGAAACTCCAGCTCTCGCCCGGATCTATCCTCAGGTTTAAAAATAATGTTCCGGGAAGTTAGCTCGAGTGTTCCTTTCCCGCGATCGGCAAAGGAATGCCTGCTTTCTTCGGTTTGAAACAGGACATCGGAGCTGGAAGTGAGCAGGGATGAGTGAGAGGATGTCGATTTTATTTTGCTTTTCACTTTATTTTTATGCCATTCGGACCAGTCTTTAAGATCCTCGTATGCAGCGTTTTGATTATTTTCGGCAGTTATTTTGCAATGAGCATCGATATACCACTTTTTGCCGCAAGAAAGACATGATATTTCATTTCCTTTGGTGATAAGAGTGTCTTCCTTTTCGCATTGCATACATATCCAGATAAACCGTTCAAGTCCTTCAGCCATGTCATGGCCCCTAAAACAAGTGGCCCTGTTCTTTTCATCTTTGATATCATTCTGATAAATTTCACGTTTAATGACCTCCAGAAGTTCATCGGAGGACATTTTTCCGATTTCTTCGGCCGGAATGATTTTCGTGTTCATTAATATTTTGCCCTTGCGTCTGCTTTTCGCCCACCAGGGTTTGGTAAGAAAATTGCCCTGCAGTCTGAATACCATCAATGGACAACGTGCCCGCTGAATGATTTTTTCCAAACCTTTATAGATTAGCTGCGTTTCACCATCCCAACTCGTCTGCCCTTCCGGGAAAATACAGACAGCATACCCATTCTTAAGGATAGTTATGGTTTTTTTCATTGCGGAAAAATCCGAAGCACCCTTTTTCTTTGGGAATGCACCGATGCTGTTAAGATACCACTTCTGAATAACTGAGCCCCGAAATGCATCATCATTGCACATAATTGCAAAGGGAGACATAGAATGACCGCCCAGTATCCAGGGGTCAAAAAAGGTATTATGGTTCGATATGACAAAGAAGGGAGGGGTGGGGAATTTACCCGATCCGGGAGCCATTGAGAGATTGTAGTTGATTTTCAGCCATTCCACCAATGGAAATGATACGATATTCCACATAAACCATCGATATGCGTAGGTCCACTTATTTTTCATGCTCTTTTCCGGGTTGATTGTTAGACATTAAATTTAAAATACAGAATGTCACCATCCCCAACGACATAATCATGTCCTTCTGAGCGAAGTTTTCCTGCAGAACGTATTGCGTTCAGGCTGCCGTGCTGCTCAAGATCTTCGAGACGATACACCTCCGCCCGGATAAATCCTTTTTCAAAATCGGAGTGGATTTTGCCGGCAGCTTGCGGAGCAGTGGTACCTCTGGTGAAAGTCCAGGCATGATTTTCATTTTCATTCAGGGTATAAAATGTCTGAAGACCTAAAAGGGAATAGAGTGCCCGCACCAATACATTAAGACCTGGCTCGACTAAGCCGAGGCTTTCGAGAAATTCTTTCTGTTCTTCTTCTGGAAGCTCTGTAAGCTCTGCTTCGATTTTGCCGCAGAGGGTTATAACCGCAAGCCCTTTTTGTGCGGCATAATTTTCCAGGGCTTTGCTGTATTCGGTACCCTCTTCAATACCCTCTTCATCGACGTTGGCAATATACAGTTCCGGTTTGGAGGTAAGAAGGCTTAGTTCCCCTATCACCCCCCGTTCATTCGTTTCAAAGGAACCATCCCTGATTGCGGTTCCCTGTTCGAGAAGGGAGATCGCTTTTTTCAATGTCCCTACCCGCGTTTTTGCCTCTTTATCACCGGTTTTTGCGGCTTTTTCGATTTTTTCATAAGCCCGCTCAACAGTTTCCAGATCTTTTATAATCAATTCTGTCTCGATTATCTCCACATCCCGCACAGGATCGACCGAGCCGTCAACATGGGCAACATTGGGATCATCAAAGCACCGTACCACATGAGCAAGGGCGTCGACAGTTCGAATGTGCCCTAAAAATTGATTTCCCAGACCCTCTCCCTGTGATGCATTTTTCACCAGCCCGGCGATGTCAAAGAGCTGGAGAAAAGCGGGGACTACCTTTCCTGCCGGAGAAAGGGAGGAAAGGCGGGCCAGACGGGCATCGGGAACTGCAACGACTCCCTGATTTGGCTCGATTGTGCAAAAGGGATAGTTCTCGATTGCAGCTTTGCCCGAACATAAGGCATTGAAAATGGTTGACTTACCTACATTTGGAAGTCCGATTATGCCGATTGAAAGGGGCATGATAACTCATTCCTTGCATTAAATTCTAAAGCGCGTTCCTTAAAAGTGTCTGGAAAAGACCTTCAGTAGCAGATAATTGGTTGTAATTGCCCTGCTGAACGATTTTTCCATTCTGGAATACCATAATGGTATCCACATGCTTTATTGTTGAAAGACGATGAGCAATGATAATTATTGTATGATCTTTCATAAGATCGTGCATTGCCTGCTGCACTCTTTTTTCGGATTGATTATCCAGAGCAGAAGTAGCTTCGTCGAAAATAAAATACCGGTGATTTCCCAGAATCGCGCGGGCAATGGCGATGCGTTGTTTCTGGCCTCCCGACATTGAAAATCCGTTTTCACCTACCTGAGTATCTGCGCCGTTGGGCAGGTCATCGAGGAATTCGGTTACATAAGCCATTTCCATGGCATCAAAGATTTCGGAGCGTGATGCTCCGGGGCCGGCAACACGGACATTTTCGAATACGGTGGTCTGAAACAGAAAGGGATCTTGTGATACCACGCCGAAACTGGAGCGTAAATCCTGAAGCGAATACCGTTTTATATCCTGTCCATTAAGCAATAAACCACCATTCTCCACATTATAGAGTCGCAGGATCAATCCTGCAAAGGTTGTTTTGCCCGAGCCACTCGGGCCGACAAGGGCTATGCTTTTCCCATGGTCGATGGAACAGGAGAGGTTTTTTAAAACCGGCGTGCTGGTATAGGAAAAAGTAACATCTTTAAATTCAATGAGCGGTATGTCGGCTTTGCGTGCCCTCTCATCTTCCTTGCCGATATCCAACCGCGCGTCTTCGGACTCCTCACTGACCGTTGTTTGGGTATTTAATATCCGCATGATCCGCTCAAGACCGGCTTCGGCGTTTGCTTTCACCAGATTAAGACGGAACAGCATCATCATAGGGGCCATAAGAAGAGAAACACTGTTAACAAAAGCAAAAAGCTCCCCGACCGTTAGCTCCCGGTAAATACAGGAATAGGCTCCCGCTATATAAACAAGGGTCATGCCGAGATAATTGATGCTTTCGGGCTTAACATATTCGACATGCTGCTGATAGGAGAGCAATTCGCTCCGTTCTCTGATGCGATCGATCTGATCATCGAATCGGCTACTGACATCATTTTCAATAGCATGAATTTTTATTTCCCGGGTGCCGCGAAGCATGTCGGCAACATACTTGCTGACCGAAGACTCTTCTTTCATGAAATTTATCGACATTTCTTTGATGACAAGCCGTGATTTGCGGTTGACAAGAACAATTACCGTGACCGTGACAATAAGAATAATCGTCATCATCCAGTCAAAATAGAAAAGTGTGCCCAGGACGACTACCCATGAAACGAGATGAGTAGGCACGGTCATGATAAACTGATGAAGAAACATTTTCAGCGAAGTGATCGGTGAACCCATGATATAGTTAAACAATTCGCCGCTTGACATCCTGTCGTGAAACCTGAAACAGAGATTCTGCACATGACGGAAAAACTGTGAGCGGACAGTAAAGAGAAAACCCTCAAGAGCCGTCACCAATCTGCGATATCCAACAAGCCATACAGTAACCCGGGTTGCGCTCAAAAGAAGATATAATCCGGCGAATAACAACGCATACATGAGCTTTTCTTTAGCAGTTGCATTTTGCCTGTTTACGCCGAGGTCGACTATAAATTTTACCACAATCGGCTGGAGCGCAACGGCAATTCCGGTGATGATCGCCGAGATCATGGCGATAATGAGCTTGAAACGGTAGGGATGCATGTAATCCCAGATTGTCTTCCAGAAAGGGAGTCTGGGAGGTTCGCTTGATTCCATGATGAAATATCACTTGTATTTTCCCCAGGATTTCTGCTGCCGTTAATATCAGAATGAGCAGAAATATTGACAGGGAAAAGAGTAATTTCAGGTGTTCAGCTATTAGTGACTAGAAAATATACATATTTCCGAAGCTGGAAATGAATTTGGAGGATCAGCTTTCCTTTTTGCCGTGCCGAACGATATCGCCTTCGATCATATACATAACATCTTCGGCCACATTCGTCGCATGATCGGCGACTCGTTCGAGATAACGCGATACGGAGAGATAATCGAGCATGGCATCGCATAGACCGGGCTTTTGGCAGACCGTTTCTTTAAAATGTGAAAACATTGTGCGGTTAAGCTCATCAATTTCATCATCCGATGCACATACCGCCACGGCCAGATCGACATCCCAGTTAATGAGTGCATCAATGCTTTTTTTCAGCATGGAAATGGCTTTATCGAACATTCGGTTGAAATCGAAGTCGGGGAGAGGAAAACCATTCAGAGCTATACTCCGACCCCGCTCGGCGATATTCACGGCCAGATCACCGATACGTTCCAGATCATTATTGATTTTCAGTGCCGCGATAATAAATCGAAGATCGACTGCTACCGGCTGATGGAGCGCCAGAATTTTCAGACATTCTTCCTCAACATCGATTTCGGTATTGTCGACTGCTTTATCTTTGGAGATCACCAGGGTTGCGAGGTCATCGTCTTTGTCAATAACTGATTTGAGTGCGGCTGCAAGCTGCTCTTCAACCATGGTACAGAGAGCGAGAATTGTTTTTTGCAGTTTTTCGATTTCGTTCTGCAGATGTTTTGACATAGCAGGCTCCTTATCCAAATCGGCCGGTTAAATAATCTTCGGTCTGCTTTTCTTCAGGATGAGTAAACATGCGGTCGGTAGGACCAAATTCGACAAGCCTGCCCTCATAGAAAAAAGCGGTGTAATCGGAAACACGTGAGGCCTGCTGCATGTTGTGTGTTACAATCACAATGGTATAATCTTCCCGGAGTTCACTGATAAGGTCTTCAATACGCGCCGTCGATTTCGGGTCGAGGGCCGACGCCGGTTCATCCATGAGAAGAATTTCCGGATCCACGGCAAGAGCGCGGGCAATACAGAGCCGCTGCTGTTGTCCTCCCGATAAACTGAATGCACTCTCATGCAGGCGATCTTTTACTTCATCCCATAATCCGGCTCGATTGAGACTCCGATGAACAATTTCGGACAGCTTACCGCGATTCTTTACACCATAGATACGGGGACCGAATGCAATATTTTCGAATACTGATTTGGGAAAGGGGTTGGATTTTTGAAATACCATTCCAATGTGTTTCCGCAGCGAGACGACATCAATTTCTTTATAAATATCCAGATCATCGACAAAAACCTTACCGTCAATATGAGTATTCTCTATTATATCATTCATGCGGTTCAAGGTGCGGAGAAATGTGGTCTTTCCGCATCCTGAGGGACCAATCAGGGCAGTGACCTTTTGCGGCGCTATTGCAAAGGAAACACTGAACAACGCCTGCAATTTGCCGTAAAAAAAATTGAGGCGCTCAATTCGTATTTTAGGATTCACTATCTGATCGGGTTGCATTATCTGAAGGTCCTGCTCTCACTCTTAACTAACGGCAATTTACTAAACATCCGAATTCAGAGCATGAAGGCTTCCGTTATTCGGCGGATTGGGTCGTTGCCTCACCAAACCTGTTCTCCTGGTCGGCCATCTTGCGGACAATGCGGATATTTTCAAGTCCTACAACAGCACCGGGACTGCCGTTGTCGCGGGCAATGATATATAAACGCTCGGCTTCATTATATTTTTCGTGCTTAAATGCAAGATTACCGCCAAGAAGTGCAAGGTCTGCAAAGTCGGGAAAAATCTCCAGCCCTTTTTTAGTTTCTTCTAAAGCAACCAAATCATTGCCCATTTTTTCGAGCATGCGTACTATGCGATAATAGGTCCATTTGTTTTTCTTGTTGAGCTTGAACGATTCTTTGAGATAGTAAAGGGCCCTGGAGAAATCTTCCTCTTTTTCGTAAATATCTGCAAGAAGTGCGTACACATATTGTTTATTTTTTCCCGATTCGGGGTAACGAATGAGCCATTTGATTGCTTCCTTATTATCATCGAGTTCCCGATACATTTCGGCCAGAGCGATAAAAGGCTCATCCATTTCAGGCTCAAGCTCCGAGAGATGCTCGAAAGTAGCAATCGCCTGAGGGTGGGCGCCTGCTTTACGATATGAGGCCGCAAGAATCAACATGGCTTTGGTATGGCCGGGTTCGAGTTCCAGTGCCCGGTGAACCGTGGCAATACACGAACCCACATCCTCTAACGAGAAATAGGTGATTGCCAGATTGAGATATCCCCTGAAAAATTCCGGAGCATACACAAGCGCTGCTTTGTAATAGACAATACTCTGGGGAAGACTGTCAAGCTGAAAATAGGCATTGCCGAGATTAAAGTAACAGAGCGCAGGATTTTCACCGGCAAGGGCGGCTTTTTTATAAAGCTTGATTGATTCGTTTACTTTGCCGTTGGAGTATAAGCTATTTGCAGAATCCAAAACTCCTGCGCTGAGGGGAATAAAAAGCAGGAAAAGAATGACAAAGGTTTTGTTCGCCGCTGCCCACGACGAAACATAGTGCAGTTTTGCTGCAGCGGATGCCTGCTTTCCGGGATGTTGAGCGCGTGGTATAGTCATAGTATAATCAATCGAGTTTGTATTCAAATACCTGGCGAACACGGACTTTCACAGGAACGCCTTTGTTTTTTGCCGGTTTAAATTTCCACTTGGAAACCGCATTACGGGCTTCCTTTGAAATTGTCGGATGCGGTGAACGGACAATTTCAAGGTCATGTACTTTTCCGTCAACACCGATAACAAAGAGTAATTCGAGTGCGCCTTCAATTCCCAATTCCCTGGCCCTGTCGGGATAGGGGGGTGGCTGACGGTTGATCACCACAAAAGGCTCGTCGGTTTCGCCCTCTTCAAAAACAACCGCTTCCATGTCTCCCTGAGTCTGGACAGCAACACCTTCACCACCTTCAACGCCAAGATCAGGTGAGAATTTGAATTTCATCGACTTACCGCCCTCCTTTGCCTCACCCGACCTGACTTTACGAATGCGCTGCTGTTTCTGCTTTTTCTCTTCCTTTTTCTTGGGTTGCACAATTTCCGCAACGATCCGGTTTTGGGTTCGGGAGGGAAGTTTCTCTTCTTTGAGAAACTGCATGTAGTCCTGAATGATCGGTATGGTGACAAATAACATAAAGTTTATTGCCAGCACAGCGATAAATTTTATTACTGGTGATCCTATATCTTTTGAAAACTTTGCGAGCACAATACTATTCCTTATCCGCCGCCAGAGATACTTTACTTGCTCCTGCTAAGGCACATTGGTCCATGACCTGGACCGCCTTACCGATAGCAGCAGCCTCATCGGCAATAATTACCACCGACATATCAGGGCGTTTGGATACTTCCTGAGCCACAAGAGTCTGAAGACGGTCGATACTTACCTGACGGCCGAACACATGGACCGTTCCTTCACGAGTAACACCGATCATCATTGTCTTCTGTCCCTGGCTTATGGCCGACTGAGCTTTGGGTTTGGAGACATCAACGCCTGTTTGACGGTTGAAATTGGTGGTAATCACAAAGAAAATCAGGAGAATGAATACCATATCGATCAACGGTCCCATGTTGATTTCGGCCGAATCATCATTGGAATGGACTAATCCATAATCCTCAAACATCAGACTTGTTCTCCTTTTCGGGTTGTGCCGCAGGCGGGGAAGATGGGAATGATTTAAGTGATGTCATGAGATCTTCGCCGTCTTTGAGCACGTTGCCGACAATAAGATTTTTTCTGTTAAAAAGATAATTATGCAGGAGCATTGCCGGAAATGCAACGGTCAGTCCTGCCTGGGTAGTGCGCAGGGCGATGCTGATACCTTCTGCGGTAAGTGCCGGATTGCCTACGCCAAAAGAGGTAATTACCTGAAATGTTTTTATCATACCCGTTACCGTTCCAAACAACCCCAACAGTGGTGCGGCGGAAATCCAGGTATTCATGGTTGAAAATCCTCCGGTCAGATCGGGCACCGAGGCGATCAGGAATTCTCGGAAAAGTTGTTTGAACGATTTGTCGGAGAGGATGCACTTTTTCTTTGCACAATCAACAAGGCGCGCCAAAAGCATATCGTAGGCTTCATAGCCGGTAGTGATTCTTTCTGGAGAATTTCCCTTAATCAGCGAGTTGACGGAACGAAGGAATTCTTTTCTCGCTTTGTTGAATCTGGTAAAGAAAAGCAGTTTTGAAAAACCGATATACCATGCGACAAGCGCGACGCCGAATATGACCAACATGATCAACGGACCGCCCCGGACAATGGTCTCGATAAAAATCCGGTAAGGATTGGGGAAATACATTACGATTAATCCTCCGGCCAGAGACGGTTGAGAATACGAATCGCCATTTTTTCCATTTCAGACATGATCTTATTGGTTCTGTTACGTAATGCATTATGTACCAGGAGAACCGGGATCGCAATAGCCAGACCGGTCTGGGTCGTAACGAGTGCTTCGGAAATACCGCCGGCAAGTATTTTCGGATCACCGGTACCATAATCGGTAATTACTTTAAAAAGATGAATCATACCGGTTACTGTCCCAAGAAGACCAAGAAGAGGAGCAGCTCCGGCAATGACCCCGAGCGTACTGAGATGTTTGTTCAACTGGGGAGATTCTTCGATCAGGATTTCCCGCACCTTCTTTTCGGCCGCACTTCGTTTCCATTTGGAATGTTCAAGACAGGTGCCGACAATTCTGGCAACAACACCCTTGTGATTTTTGGCAATGCTCTTTGCTTTTTCAATAGCGCCTTTGTCAAGATTTTCGAGCACCTGGGCCGAGAGCTTCTTGTTACGCTTGTCTTTTCTGTGAAACTGAAACAGTTTCATAAAAATGAGAACAAGGGCCCATAAAGGAAGCAGCAGCAGCGGAACCATGGTGGCGCCGCCTTTTTTGATATAATTAACAATATGGGCAGTCGCTTTTACCTCTTTGCCTGAAATAATTACGTTGGTCTGAGCGTTTTGCATGACATCGGTTAAAACATTTCCCGAAATGGATTGCTGTTCGATCCATTGTGGCATTTTCTGGAGTAGATGGCCTTTAATTTCCGATTCTCCGATTTCCGGTATGGCAAAACGCTGTGCGCCGAGATTACCGGTCTGACGGATATAGTAAATTCGGCTGTTTTCGCTGATACCATAGGCCCACACGTTGCCGAATCGGGCAAAGGTAAGAAGCTGCGCATCACCTTCATCGGGTACGACGGTCTCTTTTTCAATTGAGAGCTGCAAGCCGTTTTCCAGGTATCGTTCGGCATAGGTAACATATTCGCCAACGGTTTTTGCCGGATTACTGTGAGTTTTCCGGTCCCGGCGAATTTCTTCGAGATCTTCCCTGCGTTCTTCTCTGTCCAGGGGAAAGGTTTCCATGATAAATTCAGCTTCTTTTTCCAGCACCTCGCCGACGGTTGAATGAACAAACTGCCATTCGTCCTTTTCTCCCTGGAGCGCCTTTTGTTCATCTTCGATAATGCGCTCTTTTGAAAAAACTTCCTCTTTGATTCGAGAAAGGTCGGCATGGGCGCGCTCCTGTTTCTCCCGAAGGCGGCCCAACTCCTCCTTATCGGCTTCACGCTGCTCGACAAAGCGTTGTTTCTGACGCCAGCGGTTTGCTATTTCATTCTGCAACGAATCCCGTGCCGTACTCAGGTAACTCTTGAGAACATTTAATTCTTTTTCCTTTGATTGCTGACGTTTGTCGCCGGAAGAAAACAACTGGGAAAATACCAGCGCCGTACTGCTGATAATAATAAGAATTACTGCCGATTTTTTCATTGCTCCTCTCCTTCATTTTCAACAACAGCCTGCTGCTGGACATCCTGCGCCTTCATTTCTCCAAAAGGAAGGGCGACAAAATCCGGCAATGCCTTGCCTTCACGGATATTAACAGCTTCACGAATATTTGCGGCTAATTCGGGATCTTTAATCACTTTCCACTGAGGATTGCCCTCGTCATCATACCCGGTCCACTGTGCAGCATAGGTCTCCTTGGCATCGGCCGCAGCCTGGAATATTCCGCCAATTCGTAGTGAATGAGTGATTCCCTGCAACTCGGTAACCGGCGGCTGACCCTGCATTATCTGGATCGCCATGGTTGCTTCATTCAGGTCTTTCACAATCTGGGCCAGACGGTTGATACCTTCAATATTATCGATCGCCTTTGATACCATTTCGCTGCGCAGGTAGGAGAGTGACGGCGACAGCGTCTTTTTTGCCATGGGAGGCATGTGATCGGAAATTGTAAGAAAACGGTCGCATCCCTCTATCAATCGATTTCTGAACCGGTCCTGGAGCAATTCGTACTGACGTTTGGAGGCCTGAACCGAAGCTAATTGGGCTGCCAGAGAATCACTTGTTGCCTGTGCTTCACGTATGTCGGCTCTGATAGAGTCGGTTTCGGCTTTTATAGAAGAAAACCGTTTCTGCTGGCGCTCTACATATTTGGCAAAATCTTTCCGATCCTTCCGGGTCTCTTTTTTTACCCGTTCCCGCTCGTTCTGCACCTGTTTGAGCTCTTTTCTGATTCTGCTGATTTCTTCGTCAATATTGTAGTCTTGTGCCCCCGAGGGAATAATTATTCCGGAAAATAGGACCAGCACTATCCCGGTGAGACAGCCCCTTCCATATCTCATGAACGCTCCTTTTTTAAGGAATTAATGGTAATTATCGCAGAGTGTTGCATCAAATACAATTGTAATAAAATACATATTATATAGAAAATATAGTGCAAGAAGATACTAGTGATTCTTTGCTTTTGTGTTAATGTTTTGTTAGGATTCTGTTAGCGTGGGGTTTATTTTTAATAACCATGCTTTTATTCGACAACAGTACTATCAAGAGGAACTTCATTTCCATCAACAAATCTGCGTTTGGATATTACACTCCCATCCTTATTCCATATGATAAACAGGCCGTGTTTTCTTCCTCGTTTATAGGCGCCGGTCTTTTCTTTTGCGCCGGTATTATACCATTTGGTTGCAGGCCCCTCTTTTTCATTATCAACAAAGGTACATTCATAAGCCTTATGTCCATTCGGGTACCATTCGATATATGGTCCCTGACGAAGTCCTTTGGAATAGGCATATTCAGCAAGCTTGCTTCCGTCTTTATGCCATTCCCGATATTCTCCGTCTCGTTTGTTGTCCTTGTAACGGCATTCAAACCATTTGTTGCCGTTTTCAAACCATACGGTATGTTTGCCCTGCTGAACGCCGTTTTCAAAATATGATTCTGTATAGAGATTGCCGTTTTCATACCACATCAGGTCTTTGCCCTGTTTGACCGTATCACCGTCCTGATTCACGATAAGGGTATATTGCTTGCGTCGTTGTCCGTTGGGATATCGGGTTTCCCTGACCATTTCAGGTTTTCCGCATCCTGCCGAAAGCATGAGAATGACTGCAGGGAAAAGAATTACAAGATTTTCTTTTTTGAATAATTTTGTCATAAGGCTTACTGGTATTTGATTGGGGAATTCAAAGAAATTCGTTTAGAGCGTATCTGAAATTGTTTAAAATAGTTTTTTGGCGGAATCGTTATTACACTCTTGAAATGAGTATATAAAAAAGGCTCCCCCAAAAAGGGAAGCCCTGTAATAATCGATATAAACCGAAAGTTACGGATTCACGATTTTCAATGCACCGGCAAAGTCGGTGAAAATACAATTGTAATAGTAACCACCGGTTTCCTCACGGAGCTTCATCGCCATGTTACCGTCATTACCCGATTCGGCGCCGCTTCCGATAAAGGTCGTGTTGTAGATAGTCGGTTTCGAATATCTGGTAACGTCACCGCGGTTATTGCTTGCACAACCATCCATTTCAGCAGCCCGGTCACCGGCATCGTCGGACTGGACAACAACCCAGAACTGTCCTTTTCCGCGGAAGCCTTCATCCCAGTCGTAGGAATCGTCGCCGCAACCGATGGCGCAAAGACGTTTGGTGTTAACTGCACCGCCGAAAAATTCAAAGCCGTCATCGGAATTGTTGAATACTTCAACATTGTGAATAACAGTTTTGTTTCCAACGCCACCCATAGTGAGACCGTTGATTTCGTTACCTTCACCAATGTTTGTTCCACCGTAGCGGATTGAAACGTAGGTGATCACGCCGGAAGAATCATCATCGACCGTTCCACCGTATTCGCCGCGAGTGTCATTCGGATCAATACCTTCGATCTGCTCAACCCCGGCAGCTCTTTGTGTAACAGCGCTTCCAAGCACAATCAAACCACCCCACAAACCGCGAGCTGTTGAATTGATGTCATCCTGGTATTTCAGATCGTCCTGCTTTGCGGTCATGATAATCGGGGCGTCAGATGTTCCCTGAGCAATGATTTTACCACCGCGGCAGATAATGAGCGCGCTTGCATTAAGCTGACCACCCGGCTCTGCTTTAATAACCGTACCAGGCTGAATGGTGATCGCTGCACCGCTTTCAACAAAAACAAAACCGTCGAGGATGTATGTCGTGTCGGCTGAGAGTACGAGATCTTTACCGGTAGCAACACTGTCGTCGGTGATAACCTTAGTCTCTTTTGTCGTTGTGTCATCGGTGATTGCTCCTGCCTGAGCCTGGCTGTAGTAAGTCCAGGCCATCCAGTTTGTCGCATTGAATGCTCCAATATAGTCGGCCGTTTCAAAGAAAGGGTCACCAGTCGGTAGTGGCTGACGGGCTGAAGTAAATGCTGCTCCACCGGCGGTAGGAAGGAGATTGTCGCGAGTTACGCCGGCATCGGTGTTGAAATAGTTGTTGGCGTCCATTTTGGCGACAACAGAATCTTTCCGCCCAAGCGTCATTGTTCCCGGAAGTGTATCACTGACCCCCGAAAATTTGATGATCTGTTCGGCGGTAGTTACCTCAAGATCGGGATTGCCGATGCTGTTGATAATACATGATGCAATATTAAGATCGCCGTTAAGATAATGATCAGTCACCAGGTTACCGGCACTACCTTTGGCATCATCGAAATTAATTGCATGGGCATAAATCATCGCTGTTTGCGTTACCGTGTCAACTGTTGTGTCGCGGGCAGTATCTCGTACTGTATCTTTTACCGCTGTCGGACTGTCATCATCCTCGCAGCCTGCAGAAAGCATTAACAAAGAAAATATTGCAGTGATTGCAGCACATAATGTGAGATATGAGTATTTGTTAATCATTTTACTCATGAAAAAAATCCTCCTTACAAATTTTACTGAAAAGTGTTACATAGGTAATGCAAATTAAAAACTAAGAAAAATCAATGACCCCGTAATCTAACTTCTTCAGCCTCCTTTCCTGCTTTAAAAACCTCAATATTACTATTATTAAATGTGGCTCTAATCTGATTTCCATTTGGGTATAAAAAATCTAACAGGAATATTAGGGGTCCGTGAAAGTAATGTTAGAATTGTGTTATCTGATTAACCAAACTGAAACGCTAATACAATGCTAATAATTTATACTGCCCGCATTTGTTATTAACGTGTTTGTGAGGGGTTAGGGGGTGGTTAGCCGGCAGGTCTTTTTTATGATGAAATTGAACTGTAATTAAAATGTATAACTAAAACCGAGGTAAAAGGTACGGCCGATTTCTTCCTCTTCAACTAAATAATCTTCATCATCATAATGATAAACCAATTTCTTTTTTGCGCCTAAGATGTTTTTGATTTTTGCTTTAATTGAGAAATTATCCAGGAGTGATTTGTTTCCGGTGAAATTAATCATATGCTGGGGTTTCTCCCATATCCATGGCACGGTAGGTTTTGTTAATTCTCCAAGTCGCTCACCAAAAACATTATATAAAAGATTCAGATTGAGACCAATATCACTGTTATCATAGGCAAAAAACAGATTACCCACATAAGGCGATTGTCCCTGGAACGGCCGATGGTCCGGTTCGTTAGGGAAGTATATTTCACTTTTTTTGCTCGTTCCACGGCCGGTAGTGTCATCTTTCAATTTAACGATAGAATAGGTTAATGTCAGATTGCCGGCCAACTGAAAATCACCAATGTTTTTCCTTCCTTCAAATTCAACGCCGAAAATATTTGCATCCGTATCCGTATTCCGGTGAGTAGAAATATCATTGGTTTCATCAAGGGTCGTCAACTCAATCGGTTTACGGATGATTTTATAAAAACCGCCGGCGGTAAGCAATTCTCCGGGATTCATGAACCATTCCCATCGTATGTCAACATTATCTACCAGGGAACGTTTCAAGTCGGGATTACCCTGATACGATGGTCCTCCGGCAAACGATTCGGTTTTATAAGGAGCTTTTTCCCGCAAGGACGGCCGTACAAGAGTTCTTCCGTAGGCACAACGGATATTCATGCTTTCCTTTAATTCGTAATTGAATGAGAGGCCTGGAAGAATATCATGATCATTCATCCGTGCTTCAGTACCCTCCTTGTAATCTTCAAAAATACTCCCGCCTTCCATATCGGTTACTTCGTATCTGACACCGGCAGTTGAGGAAAGCCTGCTGATAAGCGGCAATTCAAACATGCCATAGGTACTGTAAACGTTTATTTTTCCATCCCATTGCGCTTCCTGACTACTGAAAGTTTTAAATGTAACACCCCAGGTTGTGTCTTCTTTCAAGCCAATGGAGTCGAGATGGAAATATTGATCGGGAGGTATGTCCGAGTTTCTCCCGATGTATTTGAGAAGTTGATATTCGAGATATTCCTGACGCCGTTCTCTTTCCTTTCCAAACCAGAGACCACCGAATGAGAGTGTGGCCGAATCGCCGGTCCATTGATAAAAGGGCAGACTGAAATCCACTCCTGCGGTTGCAGCTTTTTCATTGAGTTCACGCCATTGGTGTGATGGTTCGCCTAAATTGGCTTCAAGCACATATGATGTGTCCACAATTCTACTACCCTCGGTGTTCCAGATATATTTGGCAAAGTAGCCGATATTGCGCAGGTCGGGTTCATTCTGGGTACTTTTTGTAAATGATGAACGCCAGGATATATCAAATGGCTGCTTTCCAAACCATATCCGGTGCTCACCTGCAGGTTGAATGTAATTAAGTGATCGTTCGATGTAATGAAGCCGGTATGCTTTGTATTCATCTCCATTGTCTTTATAGTATTCAAATTTGCCGCTGATAAATTTGGAGAGATCACTGGAGTTGCGGGTATACATATAATCAATATTGAGTGTATGATCACGGGAGGTTTTATATGCGGCGTTACACAAAGCTCCCCAGGAAATCGAATGGGCGCTTTCGTCTATTTTATAATTAGTCTGGAATCCACCCGGTTCATTATCCACCGTGTCTATCCATTTTTCAAAAAAGTATTCCCTCTGTGGCATATCTGTTGAAATATCGTAACTGTTTCCGTAATTTGCGCCGATTATAAATCCAAGAGGACGATCGAGTACCTGGAAGGTATTGCCTATTGAAAGTGAATAGCTTTGATTAAACGGGGCATGTTCCAGGTGAGGAGTCAGGGTGGTATCAAGAGATTTTGCTAGATTATTAATGACCTGTATGGTATCGACCAGTTTGTCATGTGGATCCACAAGGCGAGGATAGTATTTGCTGCTTGCAAGATTGTAATCGAAAGCGGCCGTATATTGATCAAGCTCATCTTTGGTATACGAATTAAATGGGTCCGGCAATTCACGAGTGCCGTCATCAATACCCAGCCAGTCATATTTACCGCCCTCATAGGTAAGGAATTCCTCAGAAAAGGTCGTTCCATTGTCATAACCAAGCGTAGCGCTTACAGAAAGAATGAATTTATCAGGAAACGGCTTAGTCTGAATATCGACAACACCACCGGCAAAATTACCGGGCAAATTAGGAGTGAATGTTTTATGTGTTGTTATATTTTCGATCATTCCCGCAGGAAAAAGGTCCATGTTTACAGCTTTTTTATCAGGGTCGGGACTGGGAACCGGAGAGCCATTCAGCATCGTTATGGTGTACCGTTCGGGGAGTCCTCGTATTAAGACATATTTCCCTCCCACCACCGACGCTCCCGTAACGCTTTTCATTGCATCGGCGGCATCACTCGCCCCGGTTCTTGATATTTCCTGGGCGCCGATTGCATCGGTGAAGCTGATAGCGGTCTGCCGTTCCTTGAGAAGGGCTGCGCCGGTTGTGCGCACGGCAGTACTCTTTACCACCATTTTTTGCATTTCCGTAACATCCGATTTCTCCATCTCGACAGTAATCTTCCTTTCTTTGCCCTGTTCAATGGTAATTTCGGGCATTGTTACGGTCGCAAATCCTTCCTGGCTTATTACCAGAGAATAGCTCCCCGGTCTGATTCCTGTGATGCGGAAAAGGCCTTTAAAATCGGTTACTCCCCGATAGGGAGTAGTCTGAAGCACGGCATTGGCCCCTACAACCGGTTCGCCGTTTTCTTTTGATACAACCTTACCCACCAGAGTTCCCCGGTTTTCACCGGTTTGCTGCTCATCGGTTGAGCCGGTAAGCTCCACAGCGAAATTCTGAACATTCATGTCTTCGGGAAGAATATTGATATCGCGACGGCATAAAGTATCAGACCCCGCTTTGTAGCCACAGAGCGTATACGAGCCGGCGGTCGGTGGAACCTGCTCGAGCGTATAAAAACCCTCGACATCGGTGGTATCGATATGCGAGGTGCCGCGGAGAAATATAACAACGTCTTGCAGTGGAGAATCATCATATATCGAGACAATTCTTCCGGTAATTGTTCCCGGGCGGGAAAACCAGGCATCCATATCGGCATCATTGAGACGACGGGGCTCAAGTGCGATCCCCATCTCTTTTTCTTCACCCGGCGCAAGCTCGATGCCGGTAGCGGCATAGGCATCGTATCCTTTCAACAGGCTTATCAGCGTATAGGACCCTTCGGGGATACTGTCCAGAACATATTTCCCTGTCGAATCGCTCTGAGTTTTAAAATCGGTTCCTTCAAAGAACACCGGCACGTTAGCAAGCGGTTCACCGGTTTTTGCATCTGTGACTTTTCCGCCAAGGGAAGCGAATTTTATATTGTCAAGGTCTTCAGCCGTTTGATTTCCACCTTCTTTTCGAAGATAAATGGTCAACTTTGTGGTACTGTCTTTATGGACCATGACATCCTTGATTTCGGTATCATCGTACCCGGTTAAAGCGATAGTAACGATTTGATTTCCAACAGGCACCTTGGGGAGGGTAAACCGGCCGTCAATATCGGTATAAGTCCAGACCGGGGTTCCTTTCACATAGATATTTGCAGCAGCGAGAGGTTGACGGGTTTCCATTTCGATAACGGTGCCGGATATGGACCCTTTTTCCGTATCGGTTTCTTCCACATATGCACCGAATCGACGGCGATGGGGTCCTATGCCGATCACTTTTTCAGTTACTTTTTTAGGTTTAACCTCGATATCGGTTATCGAAGCCGATTCAAACCCCCGCCGGCCGGCAATAATTGAATATGTTCCCGATGGAACCACCGCAAAACTGAACTTGCCCAGCGAATCGGTCGTTGTTTTAAAATCGGTACCTTCCAGAAAGACCATTACATTTTCAACAGGATCGCCGGTTTGGGCATTGGAAATTTTCCCATGTAGAAATCCGCCGTTTTGAGTGGCTATTCCCCTGGGCTGCAACTGTATGGTATCCTGCTCTGTTTCGCCGGGAGAAACAACAATATCTTCAATGCGATGTTCTTTATATCCAGAGGTAGTAATTACAAGCGTATAGGTGCCCGGTTGAATACTGTCCAGAATGAATTTGCCCTTTAAATCGGTATGGGTCCAGTAATCTGTATCTTCAAGGTAAACAAATGCAGCGACACAGGGAGACTGATCATCAACATCAACAACAGTGCCTTTAATTATTTGAGCCCATACCGTAACCGGAAATAAAATAAAAATGGAAAGTGATATTATCACCCGGTTTATGGTGCATTGTCTTGCCACGAAAACAGCTCCTTTATAATGAATGCCTCAGGTGGAGAAAATCAGAAATGGATATCTGCCTTAACCAGATAAAAAAATGCATCGGTTTTGCATGATTTACCGTCTCCCGGGTCCATCATAAATCTGGTTTTGTGCACTCTTCAGCCTTTCGGGTAAGGAATAAAACTTGTTGAAATGTACATATTATAAGGCAGACAGTAAAAAGTACCTGTGTAATGTTAGAATTATCTTTATGAAATGTTTGGATTGTGTTAGCAGCCAAACATTCAGTTTGTACATATTTGCTCAAATTCAGAAACATGAGTCTCACTCTGGAGCAGTCAGGATGCAGTATTATTGGCAGCTTTGGCAAGGTGGAGCGAAAAAATCGAACCTTTGCCTATGTTGCTTTCAACACTCACATTTCCTTTATGGGCAAGAATGATATGTTTTACTATTGCCAGGCCGAGTCCGGTACCGCCGAGTTTTCGGCTGCGGGCTTTGTCGACCCGGTAGAATCGTTCGAACAGACGATCAAGGTGTTTCCGGTCGATTCCATGACCCTGGTCCTCAACAGCAATTCGTACCTCTTCCTTATCGGCAATAGCTTTAACGGTAATATCTTTGCCTTCTTCACTGTATTTGATTGCATTGTCGATTAAATTAATAATCGCCTGTTCGATCAGAAAGGGGTTGATCAGTGCCGAAATGGAGTTGCCGCAATCGAGATTTATGGTGATTTTCTTATCATCGGCTTTTTTCTGGCATACAAGAATCGCCTCTTTGATTACCGGGGTCAAATGAGTCTCTTCAAGCTCGAGTCCCTGTTTTTCGTCATCTTTTTCGATTTTTGAGAGAATCAATAAATCCTGGATAATTGAGTTGAGCCGGTCGACCTGCGTCGCAATGATGTGTAGGAAGCGCATTCGATCCTTATCATTATCCACACCGCCGCCCAGCAATGTCTCAACAAAACCATGAATAGAAGTAAGCGGAGTTCTCAGCTCATGGGATACATTAGCGACAAAATCTTTTCTGATATTCTCGAGCCGTTTCATTCTGGTAACATCGTTGAGTACTACCAGTGCACCGATTGTGTTTTCCTTGTTGCCGTGAAGGACTGTTCCATGGAGTTGTATGAACATCTCTTTTTTATCCGAAGACATCAACACAATTTCTTCTTCAATATTCTGCATCTGTTCCAACTGAAGAGCGCTTTTGACAAAACGCTGGATATCACTGTTTCTGATTGCTTCCTGAATGAGTCTTCCTGTGATATTGTCCCGGTCGATATCAAGCATCGATGCCGCGGCCTCATTAAGGCTGATTACATATTCATCGTGTGTAACAGCAATAACTCCTTCGACCATGCACGAAAGAATCGCCTCTTTTTCGCTGTGTTGACGGGTAATTGTGGTAATTCTTTCGTCGAGTTGTATCGCCATGGTATTCATTGCTTCGGCGAGTTTCCCCAGTTCATCTGTGTTGGGCACTGCAAGTTTTTGTTTCAATTCACCGGAGGCAAATCTCTCTGCTCCCTGCTTCAACTCTTCAACAGGCCGGCTGAATCGGCGTGAAATGACAACACTGATCAGTCCTATTATGATGACAATCATCACACTGGCCAAAAAAACGCCGAAAAAGGTTGCATGAAGGGCTTTTGTGATGAATTCTACGGGCAGAGAAGTACGTAAAACAGCTTTGATATTGTTGTTGATATATATAGGAAGGGCAACATACATTAAATTTCGTTGAAGGGTAGCGCTGAATCTGATTGCCATTCCCTTGTGGCCGCCAAAGGCAGTGATTATCTCGGGACGGTTGGCATGATTATCCATAGTTTCGGGGTCCCGTTCCGAATCACCAACCACCAGACCGCTGGGAAGAATGACGGTTATCCGGGTCCGGCTCTTTTTCCCCTTTGCCACACAGAAACTATCGATTTCAGCATAGGCATCATTTTTCACATATTCTGTGATCTCATCTTGAACAAGCAGTGCTCGTGCTTTAAGGTCCATCTCTGTCTGATTGAGATGAAAGGAGCGGAATGTTGTTGCAGCATAGAGGGTAATAAACGCCAGAGCAAGAAAAGTAATGATCAGATAGGACGGATAAATATGCCAGAAAAGCTGTTTTCTTCGCATCTCACATTTCCTTGAACCGGTATCCAACACCGCGGACAGTTTCGATATACTGGCTGAAATTACCGAGTTTTTTTCTGAGGCCCACCACTAAAACATCAACACTTCTGTCGGTTACCGGATAATTATCCCCCCGCACGGCATCGACAATCTGATAGCGGGTAAATGCCCATCCCGGACGACTCGCTAAAAAATGAAGTACCTTGAATTCGGTATACGTAAGATCGACCCGCCGTCCGTTGATCGTTACCTCATGTCTTCCCGGATGGATCAGGATTTCTCCCATTGTCACAGGCTGATCTTCATCGACCGACTCACGGGATTTTCTCCGCAGGACCGCTCTGATCCGGGCAACCAGGACCCGGGGGCTGAACGGTTTTACAATATAATCGTCGGCTCCCAGTTCAAGCCCGGATACGATATCGGCTTCTTCACCCTTTGCCGTCAGTATTATCAACGGCACTCCCTGGGTCTTCTGGTCCTTTTTCAGTATCCGTGAAACTTCAAGACCATCCATCCCAGGTAACATCAGATCGAGAAGAATGAGATCCGGCTGTTTTGCGCGGATTTTCTTAAGCGCTTCTTCGCCACTGGTTACCCCGGTAGGACGATATCCTTCCTTGGATAAATTGTAGACGGTAAGTTCGAGAATATCCTCCTCATCCTCGACTATCAATATTTCCTCACGTGCCATGTTTTTCCTCTCGTTATCGATGATATATTTAAAACGTCACTTTCCATCGGTGTGAGATTCCTTTTGCCGTAAGATTTACAATAAAGACAAAGGCCACAAGAATAAACGATCCCCCCCAGGCAAGCGAAAGCCATTCCTCATAGGGAGAACGACCATAATTAAATATGATTAAGGGAAGCGAGCTGATAGGTTTAAATAGATCGGTACTCATGAATGAATTACCGAAAGCGGTAAACAGCAATGGGGCGGTTTCTCCGGCTATTCGGGCCATACCCAGAAGGCCGCCGGTGATAATTCCTCCCATTCCCGCGGGAAGTATTACTTTCAGAACGGTCAGATAATAGGGGGCGCCTAATCCATACGAAGCTTCTTTGAGCGATGTTGGTATCAGTTTCAGCGTTTCTTCGGCCGTGCGGACAATAACAGGAAGCATTATTACGGCAAGGGCTACACCCCCCGAAAAGGCTGAAAAGGTTCCGATAGGTTTGACCAGCCATAGGTAGGCGATAATCCCAATTACAATGGATGGAATGCCATGGAGAATTTCAACACAAATTCTTACCCCATAGGCAAGAGGACTTTTGTTGTTTTCGGCCATGAAAATTCCGGCCATAATCCCCGTGGGCAGTGCGAGTATCGATGCAAGAAGAAGCAGTATGAAGGTACCTGCAATTCCATTGGCAATACCACCACCCTCTTCACCCAATGGTTTGGGAATGCTTGTAAGGAACTCCCAGTTTACTGAGGCGATGCCCTGTTTGAAAATATAAAAAAGAATCAAGATCAGCGGGACTATTGCCAAAAGCGATAAACCGATCACAAATGATTTAAATAGTATATTGATAAGAAGTCTGTTTCCAGTATTTTTTTCAATCATACCTATAAATATTATTATCGTTCATGTTGTTGTTCCAAATCGTTTAATCGATTCCCGGCCAAGAACACTGATAAGTGCTGAAACAGCGAAAAGCAGTAAACCGATTTCAATGAGCGATGACATATAGAGTTCACCAGTCGCTTCGCTGAATTCATTTGCTATTACACTTGCCATTGTATTTGCCGGACTGAATATGCTGTCGGGAATAATATTGGCATTTCCTATGACCATTGTTACCGCCATTGTTTCTCCAAGACCCCGTCCGAGTGCAAGGACTAAACCGGCGAATATTCCGGAACGGGCAGAGGGGAGAATGATTCTTTTAATGACCTCAAAACGGGTTGCCCCCAGTGAATAGGCGGCTTCTTTTGCTTCATGGGGCACCATACTGATTACTTCACGGGCCAGCGATGCCGAATAGGGGATAATCATGATTGCAAGAACAATTGACGCTGTCGCTATGCCTATGCCCAGGGGGGGCACTTGTAGTTTCATTTCAAGCATTCTGATAAATGGTACAAGATAAAAAAATGCCCAGAAACCGAATATAACCGATGGAATTCCGGCTAATAATTCAACCATACTCCTGAAAAAACCGGAAAATCTGCCCTTTCGATAATATTCTCCTAAAAAGAGGGCAAGGGCAAGTGAAAAGGGGGTGGAAATCAAAAGCGCCAGAAAGGACGTGAATAGCGTGCCGACAATAAAAGGCAATGCGCCGAATTCACCATGAACCGGATCCCATGTTTTGCCGATTAAGAATTTGAGCCCGAATTCTTTGATTGACGGCAATGCATTGACTGTAAGCGTAATAAAAAAGCCCGCAACTACTCCTATGATAATTATAGGTGCAATGTAGAGCGCTTTTCGGAAAAGGTTTTCTCTTCGCTCGAAATATTTGTTTTTCACTTGCCGGGATATATTCACAGATTCCTCAATAGTACTACAATAACCAAAACCAAAACCAATTTACTCTCATTTTTTTATTTTTTGTTCTCCATAGGTTACTGAAGAAATAAGCTTTTCGGCAGCCGGGACAACTTTTGCCGGCAGAGGGGCGTAATCCAGTGCCTTGGTAAATTTTTGTCCTTCGTGAGTCATCCACCAGAGGAGGTCAACCAATGCCTTTGCTTTTACTTTTGAACGATTTTTGTATTTCTGATCCTTGTAAAGAATGACCCAGGTAAACCCGATTATGGGATATCCGTTTTCATTGGAAGTATTGGTGAGGGTAACACGGGTATCTTCCGGTACCTCTTCGGGAGCTGCCGCGATAGTCGATTCCAGGGATGGCGCAATAAAATTACCCGAGGCGTTTTGAATTTGTGCTCGGGCCATATTGTTTTGGATTGTATAGGCAAGTTCGCAATATCCAATGCTGCCGGGAAGTTGTTTAACCAGCCCCGTAACTGCTTCATTACCTTTTGCACCAAGCCCCTTGGGCCAATTGACCGCCTTGCCCCGACCAACCATCTGCTTCCACAGGGGGCTGATTTTTGAAAGATAATCGGTGAAAATAAACGTTGTCCCACTGGCGTCTGCACGATGAACAATGATGATATTTAATTTTGGAAGTTTGATATCCGGATTGATGCGCTTGATTTTTTCGTTATTCCAGGCAGTGATTTTCCCCATAAAGATGTCGGCAATTATCTCAGGGGTAAGTTTCAACATCGGATTTCCGGGGATATTATAGGTGATGGCTACAGCTCCAAGGCAAACAGGTATATGGAGAATTTTGTCGAATTTATTCAATTCTTCTTCGCTGATAAAAGCATCGGTACCCCCGAAATCGACAGTTTTATTCTGAAGCTGACGAATTCCTCCTCCCGACCCGATTGGCTGATAATTAATGCGTACATCCTTCTCTTTGGAATATACGGAAAACATCTTCGAGTAGAGAGGGTATGAGAACGTTGCTCCGGCGCCTAAAATTTCCAGCGGCCCCGCCGTAAGCATTCCGGCCAGAAGAAGGATGTGCATAGAAACTGCAAATGGATGATATGGCTTTATTTTCATTATTGTGCCTCCGGCATATGTGCGAATTCAGTAAGAAAAATTATTCGATAAGTAATTGATTACAACTATTTAAATTTTTTAATAAATACCTCCTTTCAATTCGTATAATGCTAGTATTATGTTAGAGTTATGTTTGTGGATTTTTCTCAAAAAATACTTCGGGCCCAGTAATTATAATGAGTTAAGGCGATTATTAGTGATTTTGCTATTGACTGGTTTGTGCGATTTTCGTTAGGATGCAAACATACAAAAGGCCGATAATTCATACCTGCCACGGTTTGCTTTGATTCATATTTTTGCACACGAAGGTGCAAAAATACAGGATACAACCATATATAAATTATGTATTTTCGATATATTAAAACCAGACCGGTTCTTTAGTGAAAAATTTCTCTTAAGACTCGTTGAAAATGTTCATGAAAGAAATGTTAAAATGCTTACAAAATAAATTTACAAAAAGGTGTGGTTGCAGTCAAAAAAAAATATAAATCATTTAGGTATGCGGTGCGCCGAAATATATTTTAAAATCCTGCGGTTTAAAACTCTCAATACTCAACCGCCGGAAATGAATCTTCTTTGACAAATTCTAACTCCTTATGCAACAAATTCATGGAAAATTTTTATGTCTGAAGAGCGCGGTTTCAACGAGCACCTTGTTCGTGTCCTGAAAATTATCGGCGTATTTGTCCTGCTGTATCTTTTTCTGGTCAGCATCAAAATGATGGGGTCATCGTTTAAAATGTTCGGCAAAGGATTTGCCGAGGGCCTCATTACTTCAACCTCCCATCCCGTTGTCGGTCTTTTTATCGGCATTCTGGCAACGAGTCTTGTTCAGAGTTCATCGACGGTAACGTCGCTTGTTGTCGGCTTTGTGGGTGGGGGCGCTCTTCCTCTGGCCTATGGCATTCCCATAATCATGGGCGCGAATATTGGGACCAGTATCACCAATACCCTGGTATCGCTAACATTTGTGACACGAAAAGAAGATTTCAAGCGTGCCTTTGCCGGTGCAACGGTCCACGATTTCTTTAACCTGTGCGCGGTAACTTTACTCTTTCCGCTGGAGCTGCAGTTTCATATTATTGAAAAGATGGCACTCTGGCTCACGGGGATATTTCAAAATACCGGCGGCGCTAAATTTACCAGTCCTCTCAAGCATATTATCGATCCGGTAGTTCATGCCATTCAAGACCTATTGACTGAAGTTATCGGGTTAAGTAACACACCGGCTGCTGTTATTCTTCTTATTATCGCTGTCGTTTTCCTGATCTGTTCGCTGGTATTTCTCGTCAAAACCATGCGGTCGATGATTATTTCCAAGGCTGAAGGTGTTGTCGATAAATTCCTTTTCCGGAATGATTTTGTTTCCCTCCTGATCGGTATGGCGCTGACCGTTGCGGTGCAGAGCAGCTCGGTGACAACATCTCTGATCGTTCCGCTTATCGGTGCAGGTATCGTTTCCTTGCGACGTTGTTATCCTTTTACCCTCGGCGCCAACCTTGGCACCACCTGTACGGCGCTTCTTGCCTCCCTGGCGACGGTGAGTGCCGCTGCTGGCGGAGAAGTCAATACAATCGGGGTTACAGCGGCATTTGCTCATCTGTCATTCAATATACTGGGAATAGCGATATTTTATCCCCTTCGTATCATACCGATTACATTGGCCAAAAAACTTGCCGGTGTAGCGACTGAATCAAAAATCTGGGCTGCTGCTTTTATAATTGGTGTTTTCTTTATATTACCGCTGTCATTAATTGCGCTTATGAGGTAGGAGGTATCAATGCTTAAAGAAATATTTAACTTATGGAAAGATCATGAACTTATGTCGAAAGCCGTGAGTATTTTTGGAGACATGCTCACTGAATGCTACGATTTGTTTGAAAGTTCATGGCAGGTATTCAAAGGTAAAGAACTCTCTGAAAGCGAAAATGAGCTTATTCATAAGCAAGATAAGGCAATTAATGAAAAAGAACGGGAAATCCGCCGTCTTCTGGTCGAGCATCTTTCAATGCATCCCGGAGATGACGCTTCCGGATGTCTTGCCCTTATGAGTGTTATCAAAGACGCCGAGAGAATCGGCGATCATTCCAAAAACATTTACGATCTTGCATTTTTAGCGAAAGACGTTCTGTCGAATTTGCCTTACGAAAAGGAATTCAATGAAATCCATGATAATATCGCTCTCTCGCTTCGAAGTTTGTCGGAGGCTTTTACCGAATCCGATGAATCGATAGCCCGGGAAATACTCAATCGCTACCTGAAAACCAAACCCATGTGCAACACCATTGTAAAAGAAACATTTTCCACCGATATTCCGCGAAAAGAAGCTATCGCTACTGTTTTGCTGGCCCGCCATCTCAAACGGATTTATTCTCATGTCAGTAATGTGGCATCAGGCATTTTCTATCCTCTCGATAAAATCGATTTTGTCCGTGCCGGTCTGATTGATTAAGCTCAGTTGCTGGTTACCAATGAACGGATAGAACGAGCATAATTAATAGTATCCCAAATTTGAGGTAAATCGTTCAGCCTATTATCGCTTTCTTACAGCCCTGATTCTACTTTTTTAAGAATTCTACTTACAATTTGCATATCACCTAATCATATGCTAACAATAATTAAACAATTTCCTAACATATGTTCAGGACAATAAGTATTTTATTAAAGAGCCATATTAGTTCTAAATCCTTGATCTAATTTGAGTTTTTTCATAAAACCTGATATTTCAGAAATTCCTTGTTTCTACACCAAGCTCAGGCTTATGACCTGGCATTTATTTTGCTTGGATAATTGAAAAAATTTTTATTCCATAAGAGGAACATATTATGCTGAAAGAAATGACGCTGCTCTGGAAAGAAAATACTATAATGACAAAGGCAACCGCAGCCTTCAGTTCCATGCTCGAAGATTGCTCTATGCTATTTAGTAAAAGCTGGAATGTCTTTTGCAAAAAGCTGGAATTGGAGCATCATAAAGACGACATACGAGCGCGTGATAAGTCGATTAATGAAAAGGAGCGGGAAATTCGCCGCCTTCTGGTCGAGCACCTGAGTCTTAATCCCGGTATAGATTCGTCGGGGTGCCTTGCGCTTATGAATATGGTCAAGGACGCCGAGCGAATTGGTGATTATTCAAAAAATATTTTCGATCTGTCGGTGATGGCAAACGGGAAATCGCGAAATCTATATCATTCGGAACAAATAGAAACGATACGGGAAAATATCGAAATCTCCCTGAGTGAATTGCATCAAGCATTTAAATTGTCGGATGATAAACTTGCAAAGCGTATCCTCGACCGGTATATCCGGACAAAACCGGTATGCCGGGAAATTGTGCGCAATATCTACGATGAAGATGTTTCAAAGGATGACGCGCTTGTGGGAGTTCTTCTGACTCAGTATCTCAAAAGAATCAATTCTCACATTGGAAACGTGGCCTCAGGCATTATTTTTCCGCTGGACAAGATAGACTTTGTCCGTACCGGTCTTCTGGAGTGAGGCATAACAGAACGGGCCGGAAACTGAGTGCAGCAGAACCAGCGGCCACTTCCACCAACCCGGGAGGACCCCATTGCTCAACCACTCCATTCATAATTATGGCTGACTGAAGGTTTTCCCGCTACCTTTTTGTCGAGGATGTCTCTGACGATTTTTCCTATTGCGGTGGGCTCGAAAGGTTTCATGATATATTCGGCAATTCCAATCGCCTTTGCCTGCTCTTTTGACAATGTTTCGCTGAAACCCGTGCATAAGATCACCGGCATATCCGGGCGAAGCAACAGGACCTCTTTTGCAATCTCACCGCCGGTCATTCCCGGCATCGTCTGATCGGTAATCACCAGATCGAAATCACGGGGATTACCCCTGAAAAGATTGAGCGCTTTTTGGTTGTTTGTTGTAGCGGTTACACAGTACCCCAATTCGGTAAGCACCTCAGCGGCAAGATCGACAATCACCTGCTCATCATCGATGAAAAGTATCCTTTCTGCATTGCCTTTTCTTAATTTCTCGACAGGTCCATTCTTAATATTTTGAATATTTATCGGTGACTTTGGCAGATAGACATGAAATGTGGCGCCTTCACCTACCCTGTTTTCCACTGATATGGCGCCATCACACGATTTCACGATCCCGTGGACGACCGCAAGCCCCATTCCTGTGCCTTCGCTGTGACCCTTTGTCGTGAAAAACGGGTCGAATATCCTGTTTAAAACCGCAGGATCGATTCCCGATCCACTGTCCTGGACCGATAGACGGATATACTCCTTTTCCTTCAGCTCGGTACCGGCCGACCAGCCGAGTATCGGACCTTTGTGCTCGCACAGAATAACCTCAAGTACACCGCCGGTCGTGCGCATCGCATGGGCCGCATTCGTGCAGAGATTCATTATCACCTGGTGGAATTCGGTCGGATCGATTATCACAGAATCTTCATCTGTTTCAATACTTGACTTTATTTCGATTGTTGTGGGAAACGATGCCCTGAGGAGTTTGAGTACTTCTTTGATAATCAGATTCAGATGAAGCTGTTTTCGCTGGGTCTCACTTTTCCGCCCGAACGTAAGAATCTGCATGGCCAGATCGCGAGCGCGCTGTGCTGCCTGAAGTATCTGATTTACATATTGCTTCAGATTGGTGTGATCGTCGGGGATAAATTTCAGAAGAAGCTCACTGTAGCCCATGATCGGCATGAGAATATTGTTGAAATCGTGCGCAATGCCTCCGGCAAGCGTGCCGATGGCTTCCATTTTCTGTGCCTGGCGAAGGCGCAGCTCACTTTCACGGAGTGCTTCCTGTAACGTTTCATCACGAATCACGATTACCCACGATTTGCAGTGGCTGTGCTCATCTTTTATCGGCGTTACGACAATTTCGGCCGGAAGCCAACTGCCATCTTTGCGTCTCAGCCGGTATTCGCCGGTATGAAATCCTCTTTCGGAAACCGATGCATGAAGTGATTCGATAAATGCCTCTGCAAAGCTTTTATCCGCATGAAGTTCCGGTGGAGCAAGCAGCATCAATTCTTTATGGGAATACAACAACATATCGGCGGCAGCCCTGTTGCAGCTTAACACTTTATCTCCCGATGGCGTAATAACAATGAGGCCGTCACGCATGCTGGCAATCATGTTGCGCAACAACTGATGCGACTGCCGCATCGCCTCCTCGGCATTGCTCCGCATGGCAATCTGGTTTTTCAGCTCCCGGTTTTTCTGCGACAGCTCTGCGGTCTGCTTTTTTATCTGACGCCTGAGAACAATACTTGTCAGAACAAAAATGAGCAACAGGGCAATACCAGCGGCGCCCGCCCAGATAATCCATCGGGGAAATTCCCACGAATCGGAATCGGCCAGCATGCGGTTGATAAGCGTATAGTAATATGAATACGGATCATCTTTGAGCATGCCGATATTATAATCCAGCGTTGTGAGGACCTCCGGATACGCATTTTTCGGGGCTGCAAAACGGAGCTGCACCGGCGACAGGATAATCGGCGTGATCTGTATCGCATATTCGTCTTCGTTGGCAACCGCAAAAAGCCGGTCAACCGCACCGGCATCGATCCATTTGTTCTCCAGCGCCTTGAAAATATCATCATAATGGCTGAACTCGACAAAGTGGCAGCGGATATTGAACCCTTTGATCAGCGCCCTGAGGTCATGATTATAGGGGTCATCCTTGACAACTCCAAGATATTTGCCTTCAAAATCGAGAATGGTCTGAATTACCGATTTGTCGCTGGGAACATATATTTTCGCCCAGGTGGAGATGACCGTTTCCTTTGTAAAATCATATTTTTTATGGGCCTCGTTGGAATAAGGCGCTGCGACCAGAATGTCTAATTTGCTGTCTTCAAGCCATTCGAAACATTCCTGAAGTGTTCCCGGGACATAGTCGATATGCCAGTTTTCCTTGTTGGCAATTCTGTTTAACAGTGCGATAAAAACACCTTCTTCAGGCGCGGTCTGGTCGGATGATATCAGCGGTGTGGTATGGCTGAGCGGGTAAAAGTTGTACACTCCAACCCTGAGCGAAATGAGCGAATCGTTCGCCTGTATCGCGCAGAAGAATATCGTGGTGCATAACAGTGTTATTCGTATTTTCATAGCAGATTCCCGATGCCGGACACAGGTTATTTTTTTAAAGGTTTGCCCGAAAATGTCATTGACTGAACCAGCTCATTCGCCCGCTGCACAGCATTGCCCGGCAGTGGTGCATAATACAATTGGCTGGTGTATTGCTGTCCTTTTTTGAGCATCCACTCGAAAAAATCCTGCATTATCATTGCCCGCTCTCCCGGTCTGCTGTCGTACGCCTGCTCCCGGTAAAAAATAAGATATGTAAAGGCGCTGATCGGATACCCGTGGGTGGCATCGGTATTGACAAGCAATTTCCTTGTGTGTAAAGGGATGTTGACCTGTGCCGCCGAAGACACCGACTCCATAGTCGGAACAATGAATGCCCCCGCCTTGTTTCTGATTGCTGCTGTGGGAAGATTATGCTGCTGGGCATGGGACAATTCGACATACCCGATGCTTCCGGGGATTTTTTTGATAAATTCAACTATGCCGGGACTTCCCTCAACACCCATTCCTGTCGGCCACCGAACGACCTTGCCGCTGCCGATATTTTTCTCCCAGTATTCACTGATTTCACATAAATATGAGGTGAATATAAAGCTGGTGCCGCTGCTTTCGGAGCGGTGAATGATCGCGATATCGATTGCCGGAAGATTAGCTGTGGGATTGGCCTTCACAATCCTCTTATCGGTCCATTTCTGCACCCGTCCTAAGAAAATATCGGCCAGCAGCTCGGGCGGAAACTGGAGGTTGGGAGTTTTGGGAAGGTTATAGGCTATCACCACCGCACCGATACAGGTGGGAATGTGGATAATCGGCTCCTTGATTTTTGCCAGTTCCTGTTCGGTAAGATAGGCGTCGGTCGCGCCGAAATCAACCTCTTTATCAAGGAGTTGCTTTATCCCTTTCCCCGAGCCGATCGGCTTGTAATCAATCCGCGTGCCTGTCTGGTTCTGATATTCTTCAATCCACTTTTTATACAGAGGATAGGGAAATGTGGCGCCTGAGCCCGTAAGAATGATCTCAGATCCTAAGGAGACAAAAACAGAGCAGGCAATTAAGAGACAACAGATAATGGTTCCCGGCAAAACAGACCTTTGGCTCGAATCAGAATTACAATAAGGTAAATCAAATTTAACGCTTAAATGTTAAGAAACTATTAAAGAATGATTTAAAAACAGTTAAGCGCAATTTAACAGATTTAATAAAGCCTAACATAATCTTAAAGCCCATCTAATTCAACCGTATTATTTTCAAGCTAATTTGCGTATGAAAAAGAGAGGATGAATGAAAATATGAAGTAATGGGGTAGTGGAGCAGTGGAGTTTAACAAAACGACTTACGACCCATCAACCCCTTCCTCCACCACACCATCTTTGCAGGAGAGTTTATCAATTATGGTGCATATAAAAAATTCAAACAAGCTAAGGAAAACTCACCAATGAACGAATGGTATGGCCGCAACCGGAGAAAACCGGATACATTGCGAATCGAGCAGTTTTGTCCTTCGTGGATAGAGCACCACGGAAAAGTGCACAATGCGTTTTTAGCCGAGCTTTCCGGAACCGGGGCTAAGTTTGTTGCGCCCGAAGCCGCCGGCCGCCTGCTTTTGCGCAAAGGCGAAGAGATCACAGTCGATATCTGGACCCAGCACGGGGTCACCTCCTGCAAAGGCATTGTCCGGTGGACTGAAACCGACGGTTGCGAATACCGGTGGGGGATAGAATTTACCGAACTGTCGCGGAATCCCAATGATCCGCTCCGGGTGATTTTGCAGGATGGGGAGTTGTTTGAGTATATAGAAAGATCTGCTTGAAAAACATCATAATCCTATGTATATGACAGGACCATCTGCAAATGAAACGCATTGTGTAAAGAAAAGCCTTACCAAATATTCATTTCCTTTTTATTCATAGTGCTTTTCCCTTAAATCTGCAGTCGGCTTTTTATTGCGGTCGATTATTTTGCATCATTCACAAATTTAATAGCTATATTGTCTCCTCCGACAACTAATTTAAACGGTTTATCGGCCAGTGCTGAGAAAGTGAAATACAGTATTTTCTCCCTGCGCGTTATTAACGTGCATCAAAGTGAGACCGGGTCGTTTCAGCACGCTGTAAGGAATTTTCAGGCGGGTTTGGTTTCTGCATTGAACGGCATGCACCATTCTGCCGCTTGCGTCGAAAAATCGAACAGCATCAAGAACTGAGCCGGAGGAGAGCACCCCTGCTTTCAACCTCAGCGAACTGCGAAAGTCATTCGGGAATTTAACCGGGTTATGCACCGGAAGTATGGGATCCAAATCCGGTACATCCAGCCAGCCATCTTCGGCAAATCCTGAATCGACTTCCACATATCCGGCAACAAAGTCAATATGTTCTTCCGAATTTATCGATTTGTCGCTTGTTGTAAGGATTTGCAGCATGGTCTTGTCATTCAGATTGAGCAGTACAATCTCTTCTCCTCTCTGTTTATCTGTCCACC
>WJLZ01000025.1 GCA_014728215.1 Chitinivibrionales bacterium | reverse complement strand
TTCGACGACATCATAGTTGGTATTCGGGTTTTCCTCACATTCGATCGAAGCATCGGCTTCCGGATTGAGCGTGACCGTGCCGCCGCCACTCGGAGTTGAAACCGCAATTGCTTCAGTAGCCTGGTCCGAACCGCCGTTGCCGTCGTTAACCGTCAAGGTAATCGTGTAATTACCGGCGCTGGTATAGGTATGGCTTGCAGTCGGACCGCTTGACGAAACCCCATCACCGAAATTCCAGCTATAGCTCAATGCATCACCGTCAGGGTCCGTCGATCCCGAGGCATCAACACTCACTGCAAGAGGCGCTTCGCCGGAGGTCGGCATAGCGGTAAATGATGCAGACGGTGCATTATTAGCAGGTTGGGACGACACGGAAATGGCCGTAGTCGCCTGGTCTGAACCGCCGTTGCCGTCACTCACGGTTAAGGTAATTGTATAATTGCCGGCAGTTGTATAGGTATGGCCGGCCGTCATCCCGCTCGATGATACCCCGTCACCAAAATCCCAGGTATAGGAAAGGTTATCGCCATCGGGGTCGGAGGAACCCGATGCATCGACGGTTACATCAAGTGGTGCTTCACCGGATGCAGGATCTGCAGTGAAGTTTGCGGAGGGAGGATTGTTTGTCGGCGGTTCCGATCCCGAGGCAAATATAACATAGGCAACCTGTTCGGTTGTGTGATCGCGTTCGATATCGCTTTCCTGATCTTCATCGATTGCAAGGTCCAGCGACGAGGCTCCCACAGGATCGCTTCCGTAAAGCACTGCCCATCCGCCGTTATTACCGTCCATGGCGGTTAATACCGCTACGGCGCCGATAGCATTGCTCAGGGAATGAGAATAACTATAGGGCGGTGAATTGGTAACACCTTGTACAATGTCGGAACCAACAGCAGTCGACAAAGTCATATCGCCAACAGTATACGAACCGGCTTCAAACACGATATACCCGAGGGTTTCATTATTGCGCGCAATCGTGCCGTCCTCACAGACAGTCTTTCCTATATAGATCGTTGAACTCGAAGGCGGATTTCCCACTGATGTTCCTCTGCTCCAGAACACTGAAAACCGGCTGTCGTTGTAGGTCATTACCTGACCCAGAACAACAGGATTTGCATAGCTCTGGGAATAAGAAACCTGTTCGCCGACCCATGAATTGTTATCATCGGTACGACTGGAAAGGAAACGCCTCGCTTCCATGGTGATACCGTGGTTGGAAGCCGTATACACACCTTCCTCAACAACAATGTAGGAGACATCCACAGCACCAGACAGCGAGCCGTCGGTTGCATCGCCCCGAATATCAAAACTGCTGCCGGATGCATTCCTCACTCTTACAATCGAAGGTTCCTGTGAATTAGTGTAAACCGGCGTGCAGACAACAACCATGGAGGTGTATGTATAGGGAAGTGTTACCGTTTGCCATGTGTTTCCAACATTGGCTACAATTCCTGTCGCAATCATGGGATCACCGGAAACAGGAGGTGATGAAACCGAAATCGATTCGGTTGCCTGGTCGCTTCCGCCGTTACCGTCACTCACCGTAAGGGTTATGATATAACTTCCGGCTTCGCTATAGCCGTGCGATGCATTCACCCCCGAGCCGGTAGCGCCGTCACCAAAATCCCAGCTATAGGACAATGCATCACCATCGGGATCACTTGATCCTGAAGCGTCGACATTGACCGTCAGGGGCGCATACCCATCAACAGGATCGGCGGTAAAGGATGCGGCGGGTGGATTGTTGACATAAGGCTCGGTAACCGTGATTGTCGCACTCGACTGATCACTGCCGCCGTTGCCGTCGTTAACCGTTACCGTTGCCGTGTAGGTTCCCGCGGATGAGTAGCTATGGCTTGTTGTAATTCCATTGCCGGTAGCGCCGTCACCGAAATTCCAGGTATAGCTCAACGGATCGCCGTCGGGGTCGGATGACGACGAAGCGTCGAAATCAACCGTCAACGGTGCATCACCGGAAGTTGGTGTTGCCGAAAAGGATGCTGAAGGCGCCTGGTTTCCGGCATACACTTCGATATTTGTTGACATCTGATCACTGCCGCCGTTGCCGTCACTGACAGTTAATACCACCGTGTAAACACCATCCGTAGTGTACGTATGGTCAACAACTTCACCGCTTCCGGTAGCGCCGTCACCAAAATCCCAGGTGTAGGTCAAAGCATCACCGTCAGGATCGGTCGATGATGAACCATCGAACGTAACGGTCAACGGTGCTTCACCCGAAGTCGGATTTGCGATAAAATCCGCCGAGGGAGGATTGTTGGTCGATCCGCTTCCGGTCTCGACAACCAGCTCGGGCTTATTGGTGTTCTCTTTACTATGGATTTTCCACTGGCCATCGCTGTCATCAAGTGCCAGGGTTAACTTCCCGCCTTTTTCGGCATCGACCGTTGCGGTCACATCGAATTCTACCCAGACATTTTCACCGCTTCCATTATTCGATGTGATCTGTCCGCTTTTCGCCGGGGCCGTATTGCAGGTAATCATTGTCTCATTCCAACTGTCATTCGAAACAAAATGTACCCGCTGTGAGAACCGGTTCTGATACCAGTTTCTGGAAACATAGACCCGCAACGTAGCGGATACAACCGATGAAATCCCGGAAAGATCATAGCGCATAAATATGGTCCATGCGTCATCACCTGAAGCGGTCATTTCAGCGACATCATAGGTTGTGCCCGGATTTTCTTCACATTCAATCGAAGCATCGGCTTCGGGATTGAGCGTTACCATTCCCCCGCCGCCGGGTTGCGTGACGGTGATCGTAACGATCGCCTGATCGCTGCCGCCGCTGCCGTCATTGACGGTTAAGATAACTGTGTAACTTCCGGCGTCATTATAGCTGTGTACCGGTGATTCTTCCGTTGATGAAGCACCATCACCGAAATTCCAGCTATAGGAAAGATTGTCTCCGTCGGGATCGATCGAGCCTGAAGCGCTGAAATTGACCATAAGCGGCGCTTCACCCGAGGTCGGGATAGCATTAATATCGGCAACAGGAGGATTATTCGTCGAACCTGCCGGATTGACGGTAATTCCTGTAGAGGCCTGATCGGTTTCGCCGTTTCCGTCATTGACTGTCAGGGTAATGGTATAGGAACCGGCACTGTTATAGGTATGACTCGCCGTTACACCTGAGCCCGTTGAACCGTCACCGAAATTCCAGTCGTAGCTCAAAGCATCCCCGTCGGGATCGGATGAACCCGAAGCATCGACATTGACCGTCAATGGTTCTTCACCACTGGTGGGATTTGCCGTAAATGATGCGGTGGGCGAATTATTTACCGATGACGGATCGACCGTTATGGTAACCGACGCCTGATCGGAACCGCCGTTACCGTCATTGACCGTCACTGTGGCAGTGTAGGCGCTGGCACTGGAATAGGTATGCGAAGTCATCATCCCCGAGCCGGTGGAACCATCACCAAAATTCCAACTGTAGCTCAAAGCATCGCCGTCGGGGTCGGATGAACCCGAAGCATCGAAATCGACGACCAGGGGTGCTTCTCCAGAAGTGGGATTGGCGGTAATGGATGCATTCGGATATTGATTTGAGGGAGCCGTACCTCCTGTTAAAACATCAGGATCTATTTTCACATACCTGACGGCGCTCGATCCGCGACCGGTCCAGATCAAATGGATTTTTCTGTCCTGCGCCTGGATAATACTGCAGTCTGCGTTTTCGTCGCCGGCCGATGATTCCCTGAATTCGAGCTTTTCCTGCCAGCTCGATGCATCCAACGGATTGTTACCGATCCATACCCGCATAAAGTAGCGTTTACATAATGTTTGCGAACAGCCGGATTCGGGGCAGTAGCGTGCATCGCTTCCATGCGCAATTATATGCCATCCGGTGAGATTGCCCGATGGAGAACCGGCGGTCCCAAGATCCAGGCTTACCCCGGTTCCCGCTGCGCCGAATGAGATACCCTCATTTGCTGGACAGCCGACATTTTCCGAAGGATCAACCCAGCTAAACGAACTCCATGTTCTCCCGCCATCCTGTGATTTAGCCCACTTAGGCCCTTCATTATGAAACTCATTTCTGCAAAATGCGACAATTTCCTGAAAATGCCCATTAGACGTATTTGCCGGATTGACAACAAGAAAGTCGGGGTTCCAGAATTGATCGACGGCAAAATGCTTTGCCCAAGCAGAGGGATTTCCCAGATTACCTTTAGCAATATGGCTTGTATATCCCTGTCCCCCATTATAGGTTTGCGACCATCCGCAGAGCCAGTCGCCGTTGGGATGTTGAAGGCAGTTGCTCTGTTCACCTGCCTGCAATTGATCATCAGCAACCCCTGCCATAGCGCTGATATCTTTTTCTGCGCCCCAGGTGTTACCGCCGTCGGTCGATACCCTGAATTTATGATCGTTGCAGCAATTGTCATAGTAAAAGCAGTAAACATCACCGTTGTCGGCCTGCTGCACGGTGGGGTCAAAGTATTCGCCGACTGTCGATACATTAATCAGGCTACCCCAGGATCCCCCCTGATCGGTACTTTTGAATGCACCGATTTGCGTGGATTCACCTTCACTCTGCCCGGCTACCGTGACAATAATCAGATCGCCGTTGGCCAGCTGTGTGATATTTGCCGGGTGGTTATACGATGCTCCGGTGGAAAGAATATCTTTGCGAATGATGCAGGACTGGTCACCATAGATAAGCCAGTTCCCGGCTGCATGAATGTTTGATGATACCAGAATAAGCGCCACTGCAAGCGCTGTGGGTATAGAATTTACCGATCTACACGATTCCCTCGGTTTAATCGTATTTGCGACACGCAGTACATACCGCGCGAACTTGCATGAAATCTCCCTTTTGCTGATCATAAAACCTCCTCTGATTACTGTTACTATTAGAATTGCTTCTTGAATAAATTAACGATAAGCCGATCTTACCGGATCCCCCCTTTCTATCTAATTATTGATTTACAAAGCAATTTAAGAGTCCCTAAGCGATTTATTTACGTTTAGGCAAGGAACAGAAGCTCGTATAACGGTTACGAAGCATACCGGATAAAAGAAATATGCTTTGAAATAAAGTGATAAATATGAGGCAGGATTTTTCCGCCTTTTGCTGAACAGTAATAATTTACTGCATTTTCCATTATTTGTCGGTTATTTATCTATATGATAATTATTCTATTTTATATATCTTATATACTTTGCCAGCATATTTATATATCTAATATACTTTGCCGGCATATGGTCCGCTTCGAAACCTTCAGCTACCATAATTTCCCTTCCCTACCATAAATTTGCATAATACTTAAGGAACAATCTCGATAGGAGCCTTGCTCCGGCACCTTTTTTCAATCCTTTATCCGGAGCGAACTTTTTCATTTCGAAAATTATTATCACGCAAATTATCATGAATGTTATTATATTATTGGAAAGGGGGTACTTTTTTCAAACGAGCCTTAAAAAATTTGCCGCTTTTCGATCAGCAAAAGGCCTCCACAATATCATTTCCGCACAGGGGTAAAATTTCTGCAATAACAATATGCCGTATTCGTGAATTTTCTTCGCACCGTATTCTCCGGCGGGCAGACAGCACGTATATGCATTTAGATGAATAATCGGAATTGGTTTGACATATTAATTAGAGGAGGAGCTATGGCCGATGCATCAGCTTTTAAGCGTTATTATACAAGCAAAGTAGTTGGCGCCGTCCTGATTGCGGTATCATGCAGTTTTTCGGTTACCTATTATGTATCTCCTGACGGCGATGACGGGAATGACGGTTCCGAATCTTCACCGTATAAAACACTTATTCATGCCAGGGATGTCCTTCGTGGGATAAGCGGTGAATCAAAGACTGTTATTATCAAATCCGGAAATTATTACCTTGATGAACCGCTGGTGCTCAATGAGAATGATGGCGGTACCGAGCAGTATCCGGTTGTATGGAAAGGCGAAGATATTAACGCCATGCCTGCGATTTACGGGGGCCGCCGAATCGAGGGATGGGAACCATCCGGGAAACCAGGCATTTACAAAGCATACGTCGGAAGCACCGACTGGGAATTCTGGTCGGTATCTGAAAACGGGAAACGCTGTCAGAATGCGCGGCACCCGAATCACATGGCAAAAAGCAATGTTTACGAACAATTTGGTTACTACAATACCCTGAATGAGAACCGGGAAACCTCACGGGGAATCAAGAATAATATCTATTATAACGCAGGTGATTTCCCATCACAATGGGATTACAGCCATGCGCGGGTCACCACCAGTCCCGGATGGTTTACAGATGCGCGTAAAATATCAAATGTAGATTTCGGCAACCGGATGATTACCACGGATCCCGGATTCATGGAAAGCGGAAACTACTGGGTGGAGGGCTCGAAAGATTTTATCGACCGCCCTGGAGAATGGGCGCTTGACGGCGATGGGTATCTGTATATCTGGCCCAAAACTACTCCCATTGAAGATCAGGTAATAGTAGCGGCAAAATCCATGCATGTCATTAAGCTCATGGGCAGTGATGAATCAAATCCGGTGAAGCATGTCACCATCGAGGGCTTGCTTCTTTCAACCTCCGACAGTCCCGATACTATGTACAACAGCAAAACATCGCCGCAGTGTCCTACCGATGAGTGCCATGAAAATAATTGTGAAAATGATGAAATGCGTTTAGGATTAGTGCATCTCGAAAATGCCGAATACTGCACCATTAAATTCTGTAAAGTATGGAATGCCGGTGTTATGGCAATTCTGCTTAATTATCATGCCAGGCACAATACAATCTATGGAAACTGGGTTGAAGGGGTGAATTATTTCGGTATTTATCTGTGCTCTCATTGTGTTCTGGAAGGTCCCTGGACCGATAAAAACTCCTTTAATACGATCGAAAATAATTATGTCCATGATTTCGGAAAGCTGCTCAGCGGTGTTGCCGGAATCGGATTATATCAAAGCAGCGATAATCTTATTACGCATAATGAAATCCGCCGGGGGCCACGGTATGGTCTTTCAATCAAAGGGCAGTACCTTGCCAACGATCCGACTGCGGGATTCAATATTTCCGAGAGAAATATCATGACCTATAATGATATTTCTCATTGCACTTTTGCCACGGTCGATCTCGGGGCTATCGAGTTCTGGCACCCCGGCACAGGCTGCAAGCTCTATAATAACAGTATTCATGATTTATATCATCTTTCCTGCCCCACGCGGAACGACCTTGACCGACCGCGGTTCAATTGTCACCTCTCGCAACGTCACTGCATTTATCCCGATGCAGGCCCGACGCCGTGTAAGGTCGGTGATGATTCAATAATGGTGAATGCCGGATGGAACGGGGTCGATATAGTTAACTGGTATATTGTCGGACCGCAGCCGATTCCGTTTACCCGATCTGCAGCACGCGAGGCAAATGAACGTAAAGGTTTCACTATCGATGAAGCCGGTGTTCTTGATGATTTTCCCTGGCATACCCCCGGACAGAATAAGCTGGAATATGAATGGCCGTGTGAAATTGTCTGGGACCCAGATAATGAAGAGGCGTATGCAGCGCAGTATTTTACAAATGGTGACGGCCTCAAAGCGGAATATTATACCAATGCAACACTTGCGGGCACGCCGGCAAAAACCGGAATAGAACCATGGCTTGCAGTGAACCTCGGCGACTATGATAATGTCCGGCTTACCGGTTGGGTCGTTCCCATGTTTTCGGAGGAATACCGGTTCAATTCCGTATGCTACGGCACTATCAAGGTCTGGGTAAATGATATACTCGTTTCGGAAGGGTCGGGAAACGGGCGCCAGAATTTTTACGGTGATATGATTTCACTGCAGGCGCATACCGCATACCCGATCAAAGTGGAATTGACCGGAGGGAGCAGATTTGCCGTTGACTGGTGGAGTGAATCACAGCCGATTACCTATATACCGCAAACGCAACTGTTTTCAAGTGAAGCATCCCCGGATATTCAAACCGGAACAACACATCCCTCTGTCCGGACGGCTACAAAAGAAAAACTCATTGATATCGGTCGAGATCAGGCAGGGATACTTATCAAATTTGAAAGCAATTCGGCACATTCATTTCAATTGCTTTCGATGAATGGTCGAATTGCAAAGACCGAAAATGGATTCGGGCATTGCCGATATAGTATACCCGCAGGTTCGGTTGGAAACGGTGTTTACATCATTCACGCATTTACCGGAACGCAAAGAATGACAAGGAAAATCGTGCTGAACAGGTAAATAAGAGCTTTTATTTTGCCGAGCAGCGGCATTATCCGGAGGCTTATTCTACTCGAATCCAGATCTCTAACGGGTTGATTCACATAATTTTTGCCTTCTGTGACTGACAGCGGATACTCCATTGTGCTGTCGAACGCGGATTTATCGGGATTGGCGAATACACCGCATGGCAGCAGACACAGGGAAATATCTACAAGGCCTATTGCGGCTCACCGGACGCCGAATTCTGGACACTTTCCGAAAACGGTGAACGTGCCACCCCGGCCCGACACCCGAATTATGTCGAAGGCACGCAAAGCGCAACCGCCTCGGGCACAATCTCCAAAACCGAGATGAGCTACAATTCCGGTGATTTCCCGTCATCCTGGGAATTTGCACACACCAGGGTCGTTCAGGACGCCAACGGTTGGTTTCCCGAAATACGCCCCATTTCCAATGTTGATTTCGGTTCCAGAATTATTACCATCGATCCGGGATCATGGAAAGACCGCGGTCCTGAAATTATCGTTGAAGGATCGGTCGATTTTATCGACACCGAAGGAGAATGGGCGCTTGATAATGAGGGTTATGTCCACTACTGGCCGAAAAACACTCCAATTGACGATCAGGTTATTGTGGGCGGTTCCATGCTTGAAGTCGTTAAGTTCATGGGAAGTTCTCCATCATCACCTGCTCAACATATTGTCCTTGAGGGACTGGTCCTTTCGACTTCGGAATGCACCCCGGACGGAACAAGGGTATCCAGCTCCGCTGGCAGAGTCCATCGCAGTATTACAGCTATGTGCCTCAGTCACAGCTTTTGCCGCCGGGTTCGGTTTCGGCAAAGAGTGATTTCCGGCCAATGACCGCCTCCGAAATTTCTGTCCGGAGAATTGCCGGAAAACTCCATATTGCCACCGGCACCGACAAACTGAGCCGTATTGAGCTTATCACGCTCAACGGAAGGCTTGTTGATCAAATCAAGTGTCGCGGAAACGCCCTGCTGCCAACCGACAACCTGGCACAAGGCGCCTATATGGCCCGACTTATTACCCCCCACGGCGTGGCAACCCGGCGGTTTATAATCCGATAGGGATGACGAATGTTGAAGGAACTATGATTGATGAATTATAGTTCTTTTCCCTTGTCATGAGAGTGACTTCGAGGGCCTCGGCCATTGAAAATTAAAGATTTCACGCTCAACCTCAATTTCGCGCTTCCCAAATATGTATTTTAATTTCTTCATTCATAAACTGGTATATACCCCATTCATTAGCTCACTCTAATAAGGAGCATTTCATGAAACGTAAAAAAGGCTATCCGGTCCTTCTGGGGCTAACAGTCATTTTCACCCTGACTTCACTCTATTTCCTGATCACTTCGATACTCTCACCCTCAAGCACCTCAATCGCCCGTCAGATGACTCTTATTATGACACCGCTGCTTTGCGCAGGAGTGACGTGCGTTTTCAGGAAGAGATTTTTTACTGAACTTGGTTCCTGAAGCTTAAGGCAGGCATAATTTATAAGGAGTTTCTTCTACTCCAATACTCCATCACTCCGTTCAAAAAGCCTTTTCTGAACAGGTCCTCAATAGATACCGCCCGGAACTCACATTCCCAGTGGTCTGAAAAAGCGGGTGCCGAATTTCAGGAAATTAAAAAGGGAATAGTTGCGATAACCGCACATGAAATAGTGCAGACGAAGGCCGGTGACGCCGGAAACCGGAATTATTCCGAAAATCTTTCCTACGCTGGTCTTACACATAGGAATGATCCAGCCGGGATCGAGAGGGTAAAATGGTTTTTGAGGGTTGTCGGTCAGTTCGGCGGCGCAGTTTTTCCCTGCCATACTACCGGAATATAATGAAAAATTGACTGCTTTTCGGAGATAGGAAGAACCTTTTTTAATTGCCGCGGCATCGCCTGCAGCATAGACATCAGGATAGGATTTCACCTGCAGCGTGGACTCCACTTTAAACCGTCCATCCTTAAGCCGCGAAGCATTAACGGCAGAAACATTATCAACGGCAAATTTTGTTCCTGCGGTCCAGCACATAAAGGGATCTTTGATCTGTGTACCGTTACTGAGCGTCACCTGAGCGCCGTCATACTCATCGATTTTCGTTCCGGTCATCACTTCGATACCGGCACGATCGATAAATGCCATAACATGCCTGTGCAGATGAGCGGGAAGGAACGCAAGGATTTTATCAAGCATTTCAACGATAGTTACCCGGCAATGGCCCCCCTTCTGTTCGGCCATCCTTTTCAGAGAACATCCAAGCTCAAGACCATTGTATCCTCCGCCTGATATGATCAGATGCGACTGCGCGCCTTTTTTCTGGAGATAGGCCGGAAAATCGCGCCGGATTTGTGCTGATGCAGGAAGCGAATCGAGGGGGTAGACTGTTCCGCCCGACGGGGAAAAACCGTGAAAATCGGTTTTCGATCCGCAGGCCATAATCAGTTTGTCGTATTTCCAGTGTTCGCTTCCGCTTGTGACAGTATGGGAATCGAGATTGATATGATCAACAGCCCTGTTAACGAAAGAGATCGCCCCAGGCGTTCTCTTCCGAAGAGTTCCTTTGAGCATGCTTTCTTCCAGTTTCCCCCCGGCAAAATCGGGTAAGGCAGGAATCATCGTTGTATAGGGATGGCGGTCGAAAAGCAGGATACGATGATACCTCCCCAGCTTCCGAAGCGAATGTGCTGCAGCCCTTCCGGCAAATCCTCCGCCAATGATTACTATCCGCATTAAAACACCTCCAATAGGAAATACAATATATATTTGGTCGAGAGCATGCGCCACTCATCCCGCTTTGCCGTTGACTGTTCTTTATGCAAGCCCGATTTGGAACCTTTCGGCTACCGGCCGAAAGTAAAGCCATTCTGTATTCTCAGGAGATCGTTTAGGGTTACATACAAAAACAGGGCAATAAAAAATGCCACGGCGATACGATTTATCAATGCCCGTTTTTTTGTCGACAGTGGTCTCCCTCTAATTTTTTCGATTGCCAGAAATAGCAACATACCGCCGTCGGTGATAACCAGCGGAAGAAGGTTGAGGATAGCCAGATTAATGCCAATCAGAGCGGTAAATGCCAGAACCGCCTGAAGTCCCACGTCTGCTGCCGCAGCGGACATTTGAACAATTCCCACCGGTCCTGCAAGCTGACCGGTATCGACCTCACCGGTTATCAATTTTTTAATAACAACGAAGATCAGGGTGGCATATTCCCACGACCGATTTGCCGCTCGCTCGATCGATTTTCCCGGAGGATACCGGATAACCTGTGTTTCCGGTTGTGCGGGTTTCAATCCAAGAAGATACCGTTCCCGGGATTCGCTGTATTCCGGTGTCATTTCAACAGTAAACGTACGCTCGTTTTTCTTCAACGTGAGTGATAAGGGCCCCATTACCGTATCGTAATCCATTATAATGTCGGTAAACTGAAACCATGAGTGGATATTTTCGCCGTTTACTTCAAGGATTCGTGAGTTTTCTGGAATGTCAAATTTCTCTGCAGGAGAGTTCTCAACCACACCACCGATGACGGCCGGGAAAGGCGGGCGGAGTCCATATATGGGATCCGGGGTCGATTTATCCCGGGGAGATCCGAGTTGAACTGTTGTAGGTTCCGAATTCCGTATCACCGTGAGCGAAAAGGGCGGTGAAACCCGTGTCAGCAGTTTCTGAATCCCCTCCCAGCTTCCAACCGGATTTCCGTTGAGCGCCACAATGCTGTCGCCGGGTTGAAGTTCTGTACGGGCAGCCGGGGAATTTTCAGCCACCGCACCGATAGTGGTATTATCAAGATATAAACTGTGCTGTGTCCCGGCCAAAAAAAGCGCAAAAAGGAGGATGAAAGAAAAAACCAGATTTGCCGCAGGACCGGCAATAGCAACCACCGCCCGGCGCCAGACCGGCTTGGCAGAAAAAGAATCAGGCTCGGGATTCTCCTCTTCGGGATTTTCACCGGCCATGTGAACGTATCCCCCGAATGGAATTGAACTGATCTGATATTGTGTATTATCTTCTCCGCGACTCCAGGTAAAAAGTGGCGGCCCAAACCCTATTGAAAAAGTAAGCACCCGGATTCCATTTGCCTTTGCCGCCAGAAAATGACCGGCTTCATGAATAAGAACAAGAATTCCCAGAATAAGTATGCCGATAATAATTTGTAGAATCATTGTATTCAAACCTCAGCAATAATCGTTCATTTTAATTTATTAGCGATCTCCAAGAGAGCTTTTTTACCCGATCTGTTATAGTGATCAAATATTATGCCAGCATTCTTTCTGATGCTGCTCTACCCGGCCAGGCCCGGCTTGAGGAATGGATTACGGAAAGAAGAATTTTCGCACTTTCGGGAATGAACTCGCAAAAATGATAAATTATGTACAATTTTGTACATCAGAAAGATCATGCAGGGTAATTTTAGATCTTTCTGAGAAATATCGCCATTACCTGAAGGTCAGGCCATAGTTCACCCAGTCGAATCCCAGAAGAAAGCTCCCCTGGATCACGAATCCGACCCCGGTGGCTTTAAGACGGACATTATCGGTAAACCGGGTCAGCAGTATCCCGGTCGTGATATAGGCGACATCCAGAAGACCGTTAATCACCATGGTTCTGCGGAACGAATCGATTTTTTCCTGTCGAGATACATTGTCCCGATTGCGCTCCTGCGCCACAAGTGCATAGACGCCGATGCCCGCATCAACAGCGCCCCACAGAAGATTCTGGGTGCCGATCCGTTTCATCCAGGGATCATCACTGAACATCATAGGCGCCCCCGCTGCCATAGAGAGGCCGCCGTAACCGATGAGGACTTTCATTGCGGTGCTGTAGTGGTGGAAGGGGTCGTAGGAATTATCGGATGTTTCACCATCTTGAGCAAACCCGATAGCTACCATGAAAAGCAGAAAAATCACAGTCATTTTAATTTTTGTTGCCGAACGTATCATAGCTCTTATTTTTAAGCAATTTCTGTGCCTGGCAATTTGCGAGAATAGAAGAAATATGTGGTATTCCACATGTATTTGTAAACATTTCCGTCTTGCTAAATTTTCATGAAAAGACAGAGAAATAGCCCATATCATCTTTTTCGACCGAAAAGGGGAAAGGGGCCCCTTTCCATTGCTGAATCCAGGCCCACGGATCAGTACTTCATCATCATCCTCTCACCGGTTACTGTGAGTTCCGCCGTATGCGTTGGTTTGCCGGTCAGCTCGCTACTGCTGCGAGACCAGAGCAATCGCGCTTCCACTGAGATTAACGACCACTACCGGCTTCCCGGTATCGACCAGCGTATAAAAAAGCCGCTCCTGAAGCCCGGGCAGGTCCGGATGCACCTTGTCGCCGGAAGCATCGGCATTGCCCGCATCACGATTAACCATTGCCGGGAGCACCCACCACGCTCACGAGCTACCGCCCCGATTCTTATCGTGCAACACAACCGCCGACGACAATCGGAAAGAAAGGCCGCTCAGGACAGCGGGTCGAAATCTTCGACGTTTCTTTAAATGCATAGCACTCTCCTTTGTGTGTTGGAGAATATAACTTATTGAAACTCGAAGATCACTCGATTCCAGCAGAGGCGAAACATCTCCCTCCTTTGATCACATATTCCGGAACATTCACTTTCGTCCCATATACATATCTTGCCGTTATGTTACCCATGGCGTCAAGTTCTGCGGCAGGGTAATAATAATAAATCTTGGCAAGGCAGAATCTTTAAATTTGGCTACAATTTGTAATGAAACATTGTATGAGTGTTAATTCCCACCTGAAATTAGACTAAATCGATTTACTATTCCCGCGATAAAAATATTTCTGGGGCTGTGGTGCTGGAAAAAGAATGAGAAAATGGCGGAACTGTTCAATTATTTTTCTCTTTGACAAACTTTAACAAAAAAGGAGAAAAAACAGGTCCGCCGTTATGAAAATAACATATTTACAGCCAGTCCGGTGTTGACAGTCCAGGGAGTGTGCGAGATATTTTGTCCGTGCTGTCATTGCACTGACTTCTGGAGACACGGTTCTTATTCCAGGAAATGGTTTCACTCATCGGGCCGGCAAAATAATTCTAATCGAAGAGTTCAGCGGTATCTCTGTCTGAATAGAGCATGTCCGCGTAAGACATTCACCGTGCAGGCCCCCGATGTTTTGCCGTATTGCCGTTTTTGTATTGATGACTTACGGACCGTAGACAAAGCGCTCGAAACAGGCGCAAGCTTGCACAGCCTTGAAAAAGGCCTGGGATTGAGTCGATCTGTGTTGCGAAGAGTCTCAGCCCTTCTTGCACGAACATACGCATTCCTGCGCATACTCTGTCGTGAGATAATCGCAGGAGACATTTCCGGGGGATTGGCCGCACTTTTTTCTGTAGCCCAAAGGCGGTATTGCTGGATTACTTTGCGGGCATTGTGGTTTCGCCATATTTACCGGGATGTGACGTGCAATGCATGACCCCACAAAAGAAAGTCCCTTTTGTTAAATGTTTTCATGAATGATTTTCTTCCCATTGATGTTTTACCACTTTCAAAGGAGGTTAATCGATGCCTGAAGACTTACGACCGCCTCAGGATTACCGATTATGGCGATTCGGTATTATTGGCCGATCTCACGTAATTTGACCGGTAACCTTATGAAAATCTAAATTTATCTGAGTAGAAAATCTACCAGGTGAAAATATCGGTCAAATAACGTGAGACGAACCGGTCAAATTACTGAGATCGACCAGCTCCTCCATGCCGTGAAGAATATACCTTCCGTCAACACAGTCGATCGCACTCCAGACCACGGAGCTGCCGTCGGTTTGCGTTTCGGAATACGGCGCTGCTGCTCCCTGACATTCGGGGTCAGTCACATCGTTAGTGCCCGACAAAATCCAGGCATCATTGAGTTCGAAATGCGCGCAGGGATTGCTCTGAGTGGAAAACATATGGATCATGCCGTTATTATCCTGCGTTACACCGGTATATTCAAATCCTGATGCGGCGCTCGGGACCTGTTTTGTGATCCATGATGCTCCATTGTCGGTAGAAAGGGCGACCCATTTATCGCTATGAACAAAAAAGAGGTTGCCGCTTTGCAAGCGATAGGTCGTTGCCCGGCGGTCATCATCCCCCAGATGGCTGCCTGCAGACATATTCCAGGTCTGGCCTTTATCGCTTGACGTTGCAAAAAAATGCGACCCCCTGTTGTCGTGAGCAAATATAGTAGATCCATCGGCCAGCGTATTCGCCGACATGTGAATGCCGGGAAAATCACCCGCTTCGCTCCAGGTCACCATATTATCATCACTACGAAACAGCTTGTTTTCATCGATTGTCACATAATAACTCCCGCTATTGTCCTTGAAAACATCCTGAATCGGAAACGTATTTGATGTATAGTTTGTACCGTTTACTGCACCGATAAAAATCGGAAACTGAAACGGTCCCCAGGTTGCTCCGTTATCAGTGGACACATTCCATTTCCACGGCGGGCGTATCATCCCCTCGTTACCGGAAATAAAATAGAGCGTCCCGTTATCATTCCACAGCGCCGGAAAAACGAACCCCTGGTGCGTATTTTTTTGTTATCCGTTATTATAATATGGTTATGACATCCTAACTGCACAGCAGTTTTATGCCGAGCCGCATAGATTCCGTTCGTTCTGACTACTCCTCCGCCTACGGTTTCCCTGCAACAGCTGCGTTTACTACCCCAAGTTCGCGGCCAACGTTTCCACATCGGCAAAGACTTCAAAGTAGCGCTTGGCGTAGCCGAAAACTTCATCGATATCAACATCCATTGAGCTAGGGCTCACGATCTTGATTCGGTCTCGTTTTCCCCTGATTTTTTTAAAAAAATCGCAGACCGCTTTGGGTTCGACCTGGATCACGCCGTTGAAGTTAATGGCTATGGTCCCGTGATTCTCAGCGAGATAGGAGCTGACTTTTTTCTTGAACTTGCGCGCGGTCATTTTGTTGAATGCTCCCCCAAGATCAACTATCAACGGATGAGCCACGGAATTGCGAAGCCGCGGTTGGGCCGTGAGTGCATTATCGTGAATCGTAAGCGGGTGGAGCAGGCTTTTAGGCATTCTGTATTCCATGCGCTGCATCTTTACCTGAGTGTACCTGGCGCGACTGAGTTTCATGTTTTCCACATGAGCAAAAATCGGCACCACCCAGGACTGAAGCGCGGTTTTTAATCCTCCGCGACCACATTCGGCCGGGATGGATTTTTGCAGTTCTTGCGTTGCCCGGGCAATTGCTGGTGTTGGAGCTTTGCGGATGGCCGTCGGAAATATCGGCAGGGCTTTGATACAAGCTGTACGGTATTGTTCAGCCCTTTTGTTAAGAAGCGGGTCAGTCGAATCTTTGAACCGCACGTAGCCGGCGAGCTGTTTTTCGATGAAACGAATCGCGGATGGCCCCAATTGACGGTATTCTTCCTCATAGAACTCAAGTATCAGCTTTTCCATTGCCGGTTTGCTGATTGAAGGATGGTCAAATACAAGGTGGAAACCGTCCCAGTTTTTATTCGAAGTGTCGAGCAAGCGTCCAGCATTCTTTAAACGATCAAAAAGCGGTGTCCCGCATGCCGGCGTAAGAATGAGGATCTGGCTCAAACTAGGATTTAATGAAACAAGGTACTTGAAATCTTCCCAGATGTTGGCATCGGTATGAAAGTCATGCCCAATGATAAGAGACGCGAGGGTGTTGATGCCGCGATCGTGAAGCGATTTGATAATCTCCGCAATATCCAGGCCTTGTAATTTGGCATATTCCGCCTGCTTTGACTCAACTCCAATCCAAATAACCTCTATTCCCATTCTCACTAAGTCGTCCGGGTCCCATTGCGAAATTGAATAGGCACTTGCAAAACAAGAAATCCGTGTGGGTGCGGCATTTTCTTTTTTAATACATTCAAGGTATTCGGTGGCGCGTTCCTTCTGCATCAAGAAATCTTCTTCAATGATACCAATCGGCAAGTCCTCGCCACCAAGGACCCCCTGCACCCGCTTGATTTCATGGAAAAGATCGGTGCCGGTTTTCAAGAGAGGTATGTGCTTTTTCTTGTGGTAATGAGAGGTCGCACAAAACTCACATCCGTGCGGGCAGCCCAGGCCAGCCAAAACCACAGCACCTTTCATGAGTGGGAATCCAGCTATCTTGGCTGAGGTTGAGTACACCACATGGTGTTTGGGCTCATCGCTGTGGGATTCCTGAAGCAACCGCCGCATGAATTCAACTCCCTCTTCCTTACATACATAATCTGCAAGGGAGTTACACTCCGGAAGCATGGTGCCATATCCCCCCAGAATAATCTTTGTTTTTGGCGAAACCTTTCTGACGAGGCGGCACATTTTTTCCATCTTGCCGGATGTGGCAATCACAAAGCTGATGCCAACAAAGTCGTAGCCTTTTTTCAGCTCTTTCTCGAACTGCTTCATTGTTGGATATTGCAGCACAACCGCGGGCGTGGAAATGTTTTTCGCTATATACTCCAATCCATAGGATATATACGTTGATCGAAGGCTGAAAATGCCCTGTGAGCGGGTGACTTGTGCATGAAAGAGTTCCGGCAAGACATGGTGCGTGCAATCACTGGTGTCTTGCCCAAAGGGGCTGCATACCGTTGTCAGCAATACTTTTCTCATTAAACTGTTCCTTGTTTGAAAGAAAGAAAACGCGCGTCAGTTCTTGTTTTACGGCGTTATGGATTATAAAGCTATATCCAAACATATTTCTGCTGAAATCGAATATGCGCGCAGATTTCCTTCACTTGATATGGGGTCTCACCGGCGGACAATAGAAATGGTTCCAAAATTGGTTACTGGTGCTCAGACTCTGAGTTTGTAATTAACTTTGAAATCAGTTCTAATAATTCGCATTATAGAGCGCTAACTTTGTTTAAGCAAATCTGGCCCAACCGTCCATGGTAGCCAACGCTAAAGCTACAGCTATTTTACATTCTTATTATCAGGAATGTAGGTTTCAACAGAAGAATGACAAATGCCCCGCAAAGCTGCAGGGCATTTTACGTTTAGATACTGTAGCTGGACAAACTACGTTTTTGCGTAGATAAGACCTGCGTACAGTATCTCATATTGAGTTACAATAGATTCAACCTTCGGCAGTAATGCCGCAGTCGCGATGGTCTAGTAGCGATTACGCCCACCACCACCGCCATAGCCGCCTCTCCCCCCACGGTCTGTTTTGGGTTTTGCTTCATTAACGGTCAGCGGACGGCCACCGTTTTCTTTACCATTCAATGCCGCAATCGCTGCATTGGCTTCTTCGTCTGATCCCATTTCGACGAATCCAAACCCTTTTGAACGACCCGTTTCTCGATCGTTAATAACCTGGGCTGATGAAACCGTGCCATACGGCGAGAAAAGTTCTTGGAGCTCAGCATCTCCTACACTATAACTGAGATTTCCTACATAAAGTTTGTTGCCCATGAAGGACTCCTTATAAAAAAAAAGTTTTTAAGAACCTGATCCGCAGGAATACACTTCACAGCCGGCAAGTCTCTTAATTCAGTAATATACGTTAATATACATTTAAACCCGACATATCGCCAGATTTTCTTTCTTTTTGAACACCCGGGGCTCATTTTGCCCAAAGCCTGTGAAAGGATAATGCAAATAATTTTTGCTGCCAATGAAACTCAGAGCAGTAGTTATCTGCAAAAATAAACCCGAAGGCATAGGTGGGGATGATTTCTCTAAACACAACCTGGATGTACATTGAGAATTTCGAATGAACTAGAAAAATATTTTAATAAACATATATATAGAATCGGGGATAGAATCGGGGACGGTATCAACTCTTCACCATGCGCACGATAACAAAAAGCGGCGCAGGCAAACTCAGGATCTCCGATCACCATTTTATTTGTTAGCTTTTTAAAACACATTACTGCCTCCTGCTCTCCTGCCCTTGTATTATTAATGTAATGTACTAAATAAACAAACCGAAATAATGTCGAAACCTTACAATATATTCCAAATAAGAGTATATTTAACTTTCAGCAAAAGAACCCTTCTGAAATAAAAAACGCCCTTTGAAAGAATTTTATTTATGACTCGTCATCTCAGACATTCGATACCGATAGGTGCATTCATAGGCTTCTCCTGTGCCGCCATCGCCGTATTTTGTGCCGAAAAGGTAACCGATTCAAACCCAGCATGGACCGACACCATTTCTCTTGCATCTCCACAGTACGACGGCGGCCTATCGGTAGCTGAAGCGATCTACCGGCGGACCTCGGTCAGAAATTTTTCAAAGAAGCCAATTTCCTTTAAAGCCCTGTCTCAGCTTTTATGGGCCGCCGGCGGGAAAACCGTTGACGGCGTTAGCGGAGCAACACGGAGTTATCCTTCTGCGGGCGGTTTGTATCCCCTGGAGATATACCTTGTCTGCAACAGCGTAGACAGCATCGCCGCAGGAGTCTATCGCTACGAATGGAAATCTCATTCCCTTGCCGGTATTAAATCCGGCGAGGTACTCGATTCTTTAAAACAGGCAACGTACAGCAGTTCGCTGAAATCAACCATCGTGCCGGCTTGTATTGTGATCACTGCAGACTATGAAATGACCGCCCGAAAATACGGCGACCGAGGCGCACAGCGCTATGTGCCCATGGATGCCGGTGGGTGCGCGCAGAACGTATATCTGCAGGCCCGGGCACTGGGTATTGCAACCTGGCCGATCGGCGCCTTTGATGATACGAGCGTTAAAAAAGTGCTTGGTATCGCTGATACGGAGCAGGTTCCACTGTGTATTATTCCCTGCGGCAAGAACTAAGAAACCCCAGGCCCTTGACGGGTTAGAGCCTGTATATTATGGCCCTGCAGTAATAGCCGCTATCAGGATAGAATATTTTTTAAACGTGAATTTTGGACAAT
>WJLZ01000024.1 GCA_014728215.1 Chitinivibrionales bacterium | reverse complement strand
ATCCTGTATTACGCAGTTAAATTCACCACAGAGCCACAGAGAGCACAGAGATTTGGAGAGTTACGAAATTTTATTTTTACCGGAATGATTCACTTTGTCGCTGATAAATTATTGTCCGGTTGTATTATGCATTTCTTTTAAAATTAAAGGTTTTTTCTCTGTGAACTCTGGGTCTCTGTGGTTAACTGCTGTTTCAGGTTCATTCTTCTTTTAGAGTCCCTAACAAAATGAGGTTCGTAACGATGGCTGAGCGAGAAGACCCAGTGGCGAGGCAGGCGAAGCAGGCATATCCGCCGAGATATGGCGATGCAGCCAAACGAAGCCAATGGGTTTTAGCAGCCGGCCAGAGCTGGACTTCATTTTGTTAGGGACTCTTAAATAAATACGACTTTTTTCATCTCTTTCCTTGCGGATTTTTCAAGCCTGCAGTCCGATGTTATAAATAACTCGGGCTCGGCTGTTTTTGCCGCGGCAAGCTGGATGCTGTCGAGTGCTTTCAACTGATGTTTACGAATAAGCGATATGGATTCGTTCTGGAGATGTTCGTTCCATTCGACTATGCCGAAAAATGAGTAATCGAAAAGAAGCTCCTTCTCTACCCATTTCGCATCAGATACTTTCAGGCTTTTTTCCCGGAGCCGTCTTTCAATTATGGAATAAAATTCGATGAGCAAAGTGGGTGCAACGATAATTTCGGTAATTGAGTCGAGAATATCGGCGAGTTCCGAAGAGCCTTCCTCATCGACATATTTTTTAAAAAGCGTTGAGGTATCGATAACCGCTCTCAATTTTCTTCCCTGCTCTTCGTAACCGTGTCGGAAAAAGATTCTCCGCCGATTTTCCGCCGCTTGACCATTCGTTTCCATCCGGGATATCGGATATTCTCATTGTGCGGAATGATATCGGCCACCGGTTTATGCCGCTCCAGTATCGTGATCTGCTCGCCGGCTTTCACTTCCTTCAAATAATGGGAAAAATTATGCATTAATTCGCGGATATTCACCAATTGCATCATGCCTCCCTGAAAAGAGTTATTGTATAAAATACAACATTTGTTAGACAAATTGTCAAACAATTCGCAGGCTTCACCCAAAAAGAACTGGTTTGCATAAATTTATAGATAATATGTGATTCTCATCACAGACTTTGCCCCGCGCACAAATTTAAATTAATACATGAATATCATGAATATAATGAATACATGGTATGATGTCTTTTCCCGGCAGTGCAGGTAAATAAGAAATAATTATGGTACGCAGCCGCGATAAATTAGATTTAATATTCACTGTCATTGAAATGTATCAGCTAACAGGAGGCATGGCCTGGAAGGCCATGCCACATAACATAAAGATGAATATAAATTTCAGCATTTTATAAGCAGGGCCGGCTTTATTCCGGCATGCGACATACAAGCGATACAAGGAGTTGCTCATGCAGGCGAAAAAAGCGAATGAAGCGGAATTTTATTTTCTGTGCAGCGGTCAGGAGACCACCACCTTTCAGGTGATGAATTTTTCGGGTACCGACCGAATCTCTTCCCCCTATCAGTTCGACATAACCCTGATCTCGAAAAAGGCCGATATCAACGCCGATCAGGTGATCAACAAGCGGGCGACCCTGTATATTTTCCGTGACGGCGAGTTTTTTCCCTACTCCGGCATTGTGTCGGAATTTCTTTTTGTCGACCGCACTGTCGATTATTGCACCTATAATGTCCGTCTTGTTCCGCAGTTGTGGCTTCTCTCGCTCAATCGTCAGACCCGGGTATTCCAGAAAATGAACCCGGCGCAGATTATCGAACAGGTCCTCGATGAAAACGGGTTGAATAATTACTATGAAATGAAAGCGACGGTTAACAGTTATCCCGAGCGGGAATATGTGGTCCAGTATCAGGAATCGGATCTCAATTTTATCTCCCGTCTCATGGAAGATAACGGGATCTGGTATTTCTTTACCGAGTCACCGCTTATTCCCGAGGAGATTGAAGGTAAGAGCGGGACCGAGGCCCTGGTTATTGCCGACAAACCGGCCGAATTCAAATTTATCGGCGGCGAACAGACAATCAAATACCGTTCCGGCTCGGGCATGATCGAAAAATTCGACAGTGAAATCAAGGAGTTTTTTCACCGTCTCCACTACGATAAGCATGTAATACCCAATGAAGTTATGGTTAAAAGCTATAACTACCGCACCCCCGAAGTTGACGTTAACGGGCGAAAAAAAATCAAAGACGGCCAACAGGGTACGGTGTACGAATATGGCGGCAGTATCAAAGATTCTTCTGAAGCCCAGCGATTGGCGGATATCGCTTCGGAGCGGGTTGCCTGCAACCAGATCCGGGTGCGGGGAAGCGGTAATTGTCGCGGGTTCAGGGCCGGCAACCGGTTCACCGCCGAAGATCACGTCCGGGATGATCTCAACGGCAAATACCTTCTCGTTTCCGTGAGTCATGCCGGCTCCCATGCCTACACCAACGACAGCGGCCATATCTTTACCTATTCCAACGAGTTCAGTTCCATACCCGCAAAGCAGGCTGAGTTTTTCCGCCCTCCCAAACGGTCTGTCGCACCGAGAATCCCGGGTATCATGACCGCAAAGATCGAAGCCGAAGGGTCCGAATATGCCGCCCTCGACGATATGGGACGGTATAAAGTCCGTATGCCCTTCGACCTTTCGAGCAAGAATAATTATGATGCTTCCAAGTATATGCGCCTTGCCCAACCATACTCCGGGTCCAACTACGGGATGCATTTTCCTTCCCATGAGGGCGCCGAGATGATTTTCGGGTGTCTTGACGGCGATCCCGACCGTCCCCTGGGACTGGGGACCGTCCCCAACGCCAACACCATTTCACCCGTAAAGAGTTCGAATAAAGAGAAAAGTATTATCCGGACCGCCGGCGGCAACGAAATTATCCTCGACGACATGAAGGACAAACAGAAAATATCGCTGCATACGACCGCTCTCAACGGCGTTGAACTCAACGACGAAAGCCAACATTGTGTCATGAAATCGACCAACGGGAACATGCTGAAACTCGATGACGCCAATGAAAAGTGCACCCTCGACTCCCAGGGTAATGTTCTGAATGTCTCGTATAAAGGCGGCGAGGAAGGTATCGGTATCAAGACCGCGGGCGGACATGTAATTATGCTCGACGACGCCAACAGCAATATCACGATCAAGACCAACGGCGGCCATACCATTACCTTCGATGACAACGGCGGCTCGATTACCATGGAAGACTCCAACGGGAATTCGATTTCATCGGATGCCGGGGGCATAATCCTGAACTCGGCCGGAGAGATAAAGATATCGGCATCCAGCAACGTGACCATCGAGGCGGGCGGGAACATGAAAATCAGCTCGGGGGCCAATTTCGACGAAGAAGCCGGGGCGAATTACAAAGTCTCGGCAGGCGCCAACTACGAAGCAAGCGGAGGAATGAATGCCAAAGTCTCGGGCAGCATGAACGGTGAATTTACCGGCGGCGTCAATGTCAAAGTCGAGGGCGGCGCTATGGCAGACCTCAAGGGCGGCGCCACAACCTCGGTAACCGGCGGTGTAGTGATGATCAATTAACTCTAATAATTTTTAAAGGGGTTCAATTTATCCAGGTAGGAACGCCCTCTGCTGCTGGGACGCCATACAAAACGGCACTTGCGGCATTTGATTCTCCGCTTGCCTTTGAGCGTGCGCACAGGACTGAAAAAGAACGGGTCATAATAATCCACGATAGCGCTCCCGCACCGCGGGCAGGTAATCGCCGGGGGATTCCAGAATGACTCCCAGAGTACCATCAGTGTGCTTTTCCTTCGCGGCTTTTCCCGGTGAGACGGCATGAATTAATTCTCCTTTTAACGCAGGGGCAAGAGAAACGATTGTACTGATACCACAAAGCCGGCGAAAGCATTCGAGTTTTAGATTTCGGATTTATACGACCGGTGTGGGTAAAAACAATTCCGTAAAGGTTCGTTGAGCGAAAATATCGGTCATCCCAGCAATATAATCGGTGATAATGCGCCAGGCCGGTGTATTTTCCGTATAATTTGTGTTCTTTATGAAATTAAAAAGCACTCTCACTGTCGGCGCGCCGTTGATAATATTATTAACCATCGAGGTATTCTCTCCCCGTTCGGTTTCTCTTAAAAGTTTCGACAGCTCGTAGTAGAGTAGCTCGATAACTCTGTTGGACTTTTTTGCTTTCCGATCCACTTCCGGATGCGTATAAATTTTTTCATAATTAAACTCTTTCAGTATTTTCATTAAGCCGAATACCTCTTCGCTCATTTCGATCGCATCGATGTCAAGACTGTTTTCGATCGTATCACTAACAAACCGTCCTATAATTTTACCATTATCGGTGCCGAGATTTCCGGCTATTTCTGCAGGAATATCGGTTTTTTTCACAAATCCCGCTTTGATACCGTCTTCAAGATCCCTCCCCAGATACGCGATTCTATCAACAATTCGGACCAGACATCCCTCGAGCGTTAAGGGATAATATGTTCTATCGTCAATACCCTCGAGGTTCTGAAGATCTCTGGAACGATCGGGGACAACCGCACGCTCAAACTTTTCACCGCAATGAGTAACAATGCCGTCCCGGACCTCATAGGTAAGATTCAGCCCCGCGCCATAGTTGGTCAGCTTATCGACCACTCTGAGACCGTGAATTTCGTGCATGAACCCACTCGTAACGCCTTCATTTTTCAAAATCCTGTCGAGTACCCGTTCTCCTGCATGACCGAAAGGCGGGTGTCCGAGATCGTGTCCCTTGGCTATTGCATTGATCAGATCGATATTAAGATTCAGGCACCGTCCGATAACCGAAGCAATGCTTGAAACATGCAACACGTGCTCCATGCGTGTACAGATATGATCGTCATTGGGAGAAAGAAAAACCTGCGTCTTATGTTTCAACCGCCGGAAAGGTGGTGAATGGAGTATCCGGGTTTCATCACGGGCAAATTCCAGTCTGAAAGGGTCCCGCTTCAGTGGCCATTGACGGCCATGGGATTCACTACTTTTCGTTGCGTAACTGCTTAATTTTTCTTCATCTTCCAGCAAAAACCGGTTAATATCGAATTTAGTTTTCATTATTATTTCCTGTAGGTAAGAAAGTCGTATACGAATTTTTCCTGTTCAGGGGTATCGATTGCCGGTCGGGTCTCCCGTACCTTCCTGATTGCCGCGGCCGGGGCCAGCGAACTATACAGCCCCACAATACATGCCAGCACCATCCCTGTTCGTCCGACACCGGCATAACAATGAACACATACCGGCACCTTACTCCGCATATGGGAAACAGCACTTTCTATCATTCCCTTAAATGCATCCTCCTCCCGGGGTACGGAAAAATCATCGATAGGAAAATCGGTCCATATCAACCCGCTGTTTTCACAAAGTTCACCGTAATGCCTGTCCATCGGGTGGAGCGAGATGAGGCGACGGACACCCAACTCGTACAGCTCCCTTAAATCCGACAAAGCGTATTCATCATTCAGATACATCGCTCCCCCGGGCAACGCTGAACCGGCAAGCGTATCGGGGATTATCCAGGAAAAATTCTTT
>WJLZ01000023.1 GCA_014728215.1 Chitinivibrionales bacterium | reverse complement strand
TTGCGCGAAACCACCTCCCGTATCCACGACAATTTTTACTTCCGTATATGAAATGGTTGAAAGAATAACATTCACCGTATCTTTCAGAGCAGCATTCAACCCATAAGTGGCTTCAACCCGGCTATTACCGCCGAAATCGGACGCCCTGATAATACGGCCTTCGCCAACCGTGGTGTTACCATCGGTAACCCGAACCAGCGTATCGCCTATAAGCGGGCTTTTCCACTGAGTATTCTGCGAATATCCGGCCCAGTTGCCGTACGGGTCGCGCAGGATCGCATACACATTTGCAATGGTATCGGACGTATCGATTATAATCGTTCCTGCGGGGTTGTCATCGTTCGGGCTTAAATTTCTATCCGGGCTGGCTTCGAGCACCAGGTGATGAACCGGTCCGGCCTTGACATATACCTGTACCGTATCGGCCCGGTACCTGCTGCCGGCATCATACCGTGCAATCAGATAGACACGGCTGTACCCATTCACCGGCCTAAAAACGCTCCTGCTCCCGTTCCTGGGGCTGAGTGTTGTTGATGCCGTGTTTCCCACAAGCTGGACCATACTCCACTGTACCGGCGATGAAGCGTTATTATATTGTGACAGCCACCGGTCCTGATGGTCGAACAGCATGGCCACCAGTTGGAGCGAATCGCCCGCGGCAACGGTATCGATAGTGGTTCGCTGTGGGTAGGGAAGGTTATTATTTGTTCCCGGAGCATCGGTTGTCGGGTACAAAACGAGCTTGTCGGGAAGCCCCGGGGTAAAGATCGCGGTCAACTGGTCCGAAACCGGATTCCCCGCGGGGTCCAGGACGGCAATCGAGATAACCCCAGTGTCAAGGCCACCCGGGCTGAATGTCCAGGCGTCATCAAAGCCTGGCGCGGCAGGAGCAACAGGAAGTGTCCCGGCATTCCAGGTAACCCGGATATTGTCCCACTGGCCGTTATCCGAGCGTTGTCCGAGCGCATAGAGGGTCGTATCCTGATCGGTGCGCATTATCAGCGTATCGATATCCCGCAATCCCTGATGTTTGACAACGAGGCGCAGTGCAGTATAGACGATATCATTGAGAACGATATCGATCGTATCCGACATGGATGAATCGGCATTCCAAACCACAACCTGCGTTGCACCTTCATCGGCGCGGCGGATAATAATGCCTTCACCGAAATCGACGATACCATCACCGGCCCATGCGATCGCGGTATCTTCTGCCGCCCAGTCGGCCTGGGTCAGCGGCGCCACGTAGTTGCCGAGTGAATCGCGCAGAATAGCATAAACGGTCGAAATAGTATCCCAACTTGTTAAGGTCACCGAATAAATCGGGTTATCCATGTTCGGCGAAACAAATGGATCGGGCGTGGGCTCGATTACCACATGGTGTGCGGTACCTGCCCGTGTTCCGATCCGGACCGTATCGTGGAATGTCCTGCCGCCGGAGCTGAATTCACTAATGATATACAGGCTGTTCCGTGCTCGAATCGGCATGAACGTGCTCATATATCCGGTAAGCGGAGTCAGCGTGCCGGTTGGCGGCATGCCGGTGAGCTCGACAGTCTGCCAGGTGATCGGCGGCATCCCCGTTTCGTATTCCTTAAGCCAGACATCCCGATGATCGAAAACTTTTGCAACCATCTGATAGGCAGTTCCTGCGGTCAGCGAATCGCTGGAGGGCAGCGGCTGGTTGGCGCTCTCATAGGGGGTCCCCGTTTGCGGGAAAAGCACCAGCCTGGAGGGCAGTCCGTGAGTAAAGTGTACGGTGATCGTATCATAAATCGTTTCGGTGCCGGTTGAATGGCTGATAATGATATTTCCAGAGCCCGTATCCGATGGCTGAAGAGCCCATTGATCGGCGGATACCGGTGCCGAAGGATTTACATTGATTCCTGTGCTTGTCCATCGCAGTGCCAGATTATCCCATTCGCCGTTATCCGAACGGAGGCCCACCGCGTAAAGTGTCGTGTCCTGATCGGTCCGGAGAACCAGGCTGTCTCCCTGAAGTGATGTCAATCCGTTATTGTTTACCATGATCCGAACAGCGCTATAGCTGATATTGCTCAAAGTAACGGCAAAGGTGTCTCTCAGGGTACCATTGTTTTGGTTGGCAGCTACAACCTGCGCAATTCCGCTGTCGGCGCGGCGCATAACCTTGCCTTCACCATTCGATACAACACCTTCACTTGCCGCAACAATCGAAGCCAGACTTGTCCAGTTTGTCGCGGGTGAGGGCGAGACAAAATTGCCGTAGGCATCACGCAGAATCGCATAGGCATACCCGATCGTGTCGCCACTTCCTATTGTCAAATTATCGAGTGGGTTGTCGGCATTGGGACTTAGTGCGCGATCGGGACTGGTCTCGATCACCAGATGGTTGGCACTGCCTGGCTTGATATAAAAACGAACAGCATCCGACAAGGTTGCACCGCCAATGGTAATCCGAGCGCGAATTTCAACCGTATTATAGGCGCGCGTGGGGCTGAAATTTGACAAATGCCCTGTCAGCGGAGAAAGTGTTCCTGTGGGTGGCTGACCGGCAAGCTCGACCAGATCCCACGAAAAAGCCGCCGGCGGATTTTCGTAGCTCTGAATCCATGAACCTTCAGAGTCAAACACTTTGGCAACAACGGGAATAGCCGCTCCGGCTATGGTATCGACAGTAATATCGGTACCCGGATAGGGATCATTGCCCGGCGTATAGGGTGTCCCCTCTTTGGGGAACAGTACCAGGCTGACCGGGAGGCCCTCGGAGAACCTGGCGACAACCGTATCACTGATCGCGCCTTTCCGGATAATGATTCTTCCCGTACCGAACGCATCGGGCGAAAATGTCCATCGATCCCCCGGCGTTGGAGCGGCGGGGCTGATACTCAGTCCCGGATAGGACCAGGTGACATCCACATACGCCCAGGCGCCATTATCGGATCGTCTTCCCAGCGCATAGAGCGTTGTATCCTGATCTTTTCGCACGCGGAGTGTGTCGATATCGCGCAAGCCGTTGTTGTTGACCACCAGGCGGAGTCCGGTATAGGTGATACTGTCGACCACGATAAGCACCGAATCGGAATAAGAGCCTTTGGTCGCATGGACATAGGTCTGGGCCGATGAGGTCGTTATGCGCCGTATCACTCCTTCACCCTGGCTCAACTGGGCCGATGCAGCAGCGGTAACCACGGTTTCATCACGACTTAACCATTGCGCGGTATCGGCATATCCGGCAAAATTGCCATGCTGATCCCGGAGAATTGCGTAGGCCAGTCGGGTCGAATCTGCACTGGTCATATTGACTTGTGCAAGTGGGTTATCATCATTGGGACTTACCCCCCGGTTCGGACTCCCTTCGACAACAAGATGCAACAGCGATGAAGGGATAATTTTCACGCGTACCGTATCACGGAACAGCTTCAGATCCTGCTCAAAAATCGATATAATATTGAGTACCAGCGTATCCCCATTTGTTTCGTAGGCCTGGAGCGGCACAAAGGAAGTCGCATGGCCGGCACGCTGAGCGAGCGTTCCCACCGATGGACCGATCAGGGTGCCGTTAGAGTGGCGACGGACCTCCCATCGGATCAAATTACTTAACGATGCAGTGTCTTCGTACTGGCGAAGCCAGGTTCCGTAGGGATCGAAAATTTTGCCCACAAGCGGAATGGTCTGACCTGCCCGGTAGGTGTAAACTGTTGTTGGCGGGTTATACCGGTCACCGGGCTGTGGTGTGCCGGTGGAGCGGTATATTTCGAGACTTGCCGGTCCTCCCGGCAGCACCCTTACACCGATTGTATCCCTGACCCCGGCATAATTGACCCACATCTTTCCGGTCCCGGTTGCTGCAGGTTCGAAATCCCATGAAGAGGCCGATGTCGGTGGCGCACCGATTGAGGTGATCGTAATAAGGCCCCACTGGGCATTGACCTGCTCCCATCCAAGGCCGTCGGAGCGGAATCCTTCGGCGTATAAAAGTGTATCGGTTGTATATCGTATTGCCAGCGTGTCGATCGGGGTACGAAGGCCTCCCTGGCCGACAGCGATCCGAATAGCGGTATAATCGACCGGCTGAATGATTACCTTCACCGTATCACGGAACAGCGCGCCCGAACGGGTCAGGCTGCGCGCCTCCACGGTCGCCACGCCCGACTGCACACCCGCACGTTTTTGGATAACTCCCTCTCCCTGAGAGGGATTGCCCCCGGCAACAGTTATATATTCTCCTCCTGTTAAAACAGTCCACTGCGTGTTGGCAGACTGATCGACAAAGTTTCCCGCGCTGTCGCGCAGAATGGCATAGACGCTCACCTGACTCTGTGTCGGATTCATGGTGATCGAATCGAGCGGATTATCATACCTGAGACTCACCAGTGAATCGGGACTTCCTTCGACCAGCAAATGGTGGGGTTCTCCCGGATTGACACATACCCGCATCGAATCGCGGAGCATGACCTCCGGATAGTTCGGATCGGGAAATGTAAGATAAATTATCACGCACCCGTAGGCCCGCAAAAAGCAGAATTCATTTTCATTTGTCACTGTATCATACGTAAGCGGATTGCCCAGGGTATCGTAGACTTCCCACTGGACCAGAGAATCCCAGTCCCGGCGAAGTCCCATGGTGTCGTCGACAACCCACACCCTGAAATTCAGGCACTGGCCCGACTCGATTGTCGTATCATTGACACCGGGCGGCGGATCGTTTGGATCCGGCGTCAGGGTGTCGGGACGGATAATAAAACCGTTAGCCTGGGTTGGCGTGAGAACATTGGTAGTGATAACGCAGTTTGCCTGGGTGGTGTGGCGTTCCGCATAAAAAAAATCGAACATGTATTTCCGTCCGACAGTCAGCCCAAGATTGTCGAGGTTGACTGAACTCGTCTGTTCGCCGTGCACGCCGCCGAGATCGATCACCAGCGAGTCATTGATAAAGACCCACACGTCGTCATCTCCACGAAATGTAAAGAATTCGCCCCCCTTATAAGTGAATTCATGGTGCAGCTCCATGGTAAAAGCAAAGTTGTGATCATATTCAGTCGGAACCTGGGGTTCATTGCCGAACCCGCGGCCGTCAAGCCAGAAAAACTGATCGTTCGGCGGAATGTTGACTGACCTGACAAACGAATAGGTACCGGTAGCCGAATCGGTAAGCAGGAACGGAAGCGAATCGTAAAAGACGATATTGGTCATGGAATCGGCGCCCATGGGAGGCTCATCGCTCCAGTTCGCCCCCTGCCACCCGGTAGGATCGATGACGCTGGGTGACAGGCCGGTCCACCGCCAGCCCCCATAGCTCGTATCGTAGGCAAATGTCTCCGATCCGGTAATACCGCTGGGACGATACCACTGGTCAATATGGAGGTTGCATGCGCGGTTTTGTCTGAACACCGGCTTTCGCTGGCTGTCAAGATAGTCCTGTACCATGTCGTCTCGTTGGCCCGGATTGCAATTCTGGAAATCAGGATTGATCGGGTTGGGGCATTCATTCGGCTTTTCGCAATTGTCATTGGCGTGAAAATCATAAAAGGTCACCTTGGCCCATAAGGTATCGGGCAATAGATATCCCTGTCCCGCCGATTGAGCGGCAAACATCATGACGCCTGCAAAGGCATACACCATTTTCTTCAGGAAATACCGTTTCATAAAACTGGTCCTGTTCCACTGTTAATTTTTTGCGGCGCTGCGATACAACGAAATATATGAGTCGATACTCCGTTACCAGGACCGGGTAGCCCATGTACATTATATAATAGTATCCACCGGCATGCAAAAACGGAAATTATATTTCCTCTTTGCTGTTTTTTTTATGATATTTTTGTCGAATATAAAATATTGAGGAATATGGTCGGCGTGGAAGTTAAAAAAAACGCCTAATAGTAACCGGAGCAAACGCTTCTTTTCTGAGGCGGTATGCGAGCAGCAAGGACAACAAGATTTGGTAAATTTACCTATAAAACAAAAAGGCGCGTCTTTATGATTCGCCTTAATTATTTAAATAATACTATTTTTCTGGTTGAGATCTTTCCATCGAGATTAATTGCTGCAATAAGGGCTCTACAATCATTAATGTTATCAAGAGGGATTAAAAATTCGTGCTTATTTGAATACGTGATAAATGATTTTATTTGTCGCCCATTGGCTTCATATAATGCAATTGTAAGATTATTCTGTAATGGTTTATTCAACAGTATTTTCAAACCTCCAAAAACTTCTTGTATTCCTATTAATTTTGTCTTGCTTTTATTGAAATTTGCTATAATTGGGGGTGCAGTTGTTGACGATGCGTCTAAGCGTTCATTTAATTGAGCAAGATATAAGCTTGGTATATCAGAAATATGAGTTCCTTCAGATTCTATAACACCAGCGGGCTCATTTGATCGGTCACCATTTCCATCAATAGCAGATTCGGATATACAACCAATAGCCCAGTTGGTATGGTCCATTGGAGGATCTTGCAATAAAATGTCTTTGGCTTCGCAGTTCCAAAACATAATCTGTGAACCTGCCCAACCATGTCCACTGCCCGAGTTCATTCTATTTTCTGCAGCTAATTGATCGGTTACGATAACATTGTCATACAACTGTCCTGTTGACCATCGATGGTGTGGGCCATTGGTAGAGGTATTCTCTTTTGAGAAGCAGTTGTAAAAAACATTCGGGCCGGGTGTTCTGGATCCGGATACGAAATCATGCCTTCCTGAATGTGCTGTGCAATTTTCGAATAATACTTGTTGTCCGCCGGCTACATTAAATGCATATCTCCGTCCACCACGGTATTTCGATTTTGGATCGAAAATCTCACAATCTTTTATTGTTATCTTATATGAATTATCTTCGGCAATACCACATGCATATCCAAAGTAATAGGCATTAATATCCTTTTGCCAACAGTTTTCCGAATTTTCAAAACCCACAGCACTCCATGCGTGGTCCTCATCCTCATCAGATGCATAGATGCTTTCGAGTCGCAAATTTTCAACGCCGGCTTCTTCGATTTTGCCACTCCACGTATATTTTGTAATAAATCCCTCAGCATATGCTTCTTCTATATGGTCGACAATCGGGGCATCAATCGTTATTTCGTTACCATTTACGGCAACAATTCTTCTAAACGATTCTATTGTGTAGGATCCTGGTGACCAATCACTATCGCCGGGATCTGTTTGGCTTAATGTTCCCATTCCGAGTTCGTCAATCCATGCCTGGTTTGGTTTGCGCTCAAGAAGTATTCTGTCACCGGCAGCAAAGGGGTGTCCGGATGCCACATTGAATGTTTTAGTGCCGATAGGAACATAGCTATCGGTGATTTTTGTTCTGGTTGATGGTTCATCCGATGGTCCATTGCTGCCTTTGACAATTATTAATGTGTGCTGAGACGGCTTTGTCGCTATGATAATAGAACCCTGGGCATCGTTACCCTCACCTCTTAACACTACACCGCTTTTCAAATTAATAGAACCATTGACATTATAAGTTCCAGCACGTAGTAATACCGCTCCCTTATGGCCATTTGCATCCGCGGTCATTGCATATACTTCATCGATTGCACTCTGAATATTAGAAAGATTATCACCAGATACCGGTGAAATTGTTTTGGCCACAGCTACATTGGGTAGTGGTTTTTCTCCATGATGGTAGCCCACGTAGCTAAAATCGGGAACTTTGTTTCCTTTTGTATCGGTTGCATATACTAATTTGCCGTTGCTGCCTAAAGAAACCAAAGAAGAAGTTTGAGAATAAGCGGTAAAACTTATTACAAACAGAACTACTACAATTTTCCATTTAATGTGTGTTTTAATGTGAAACATATACAGCTCCCCCTTCTGCCGATAGGTAGTTTCTTTTTTCAAACTCCCAATCGAGCATAATCACTCATCATTAAAATGTGGTAATTTTCTTGATACATTTGCCTGTGTGTTTCGATCCTTTTTCGCCTGTCTCCCCCGCTGACATACAATATATTTAACTCGGTGGTTTTTGGCAAGGTCCTTTGATGTAAAAATAAAAAGCATGCATTTCCCCACAATGAAGCTTGTTATATACAACTCTCCCCCTATGCCCTCCGGTGTATAGCTATGATCAAATGCCTTATGATCAAATGCCTTTGGTGGGGGAAAGCTTTCCCCCTGGTCCAAGCCTCGCAGTAGCGAGTCTTGGACGCACCCCCTTCTGCGGGGGAGAGCCCCCGCAACGCCCCCCATTCCGCACCACAATCGCCGATTTCCCGCTTTTCTAACCGATTACCCATCTCCTTAGAGCTCGATAATCTGGTTTGCGGAACAATTTCCAAGGGACAGGTGTTATTACGGTTTATTACATAACCATTGCAGGCCAACATGTGTAAACAGGGCGTATTCTAAAAATTGCATACTTTTTATTGTTTCGCAAAGCGCTTATTAGTATATTAAATCTTTATTGACAATGGCACGAATGGATGCGCTCTGGTACGAATAGCCGGCCAGCCCATTCCTCACTCCAAAGTGCTCATTCCGAAGTTTTTAGGGGTTTTTAGGGTTTATATGGTATGATTTATAATGATATTTTGCTTTGGGATTTATTAGTTGTAGGAAATCCACCCATCCCCATTGATACAGACAAGAAGCAATATGACATCGTCAACAAAACCTGAAGCCCTCCAAACTGCCGGGAAACGTTTAGAAGATTCCCACTTTCTATGGCATCAGTGCGCGAGTTCCTACTGGAACTTGGATGTCTTCCATATCCAGCTGAACTCTTGTATTCAATCTTTGCGCAGTGTCACTTTTATGCTTCAGAAACAGAAGTCTGGCTTCCCTTCCTTTGACGTATGGTACGAGAGATGGCGTACAGCGATGAAGGGCGACGAAATACTTTCGTGGTTAGTCGAATCTTGTAATCACATAGAAAAAGAAGGTGATTTGGTTGTCAACAGCCAGTTTAAAGTTTCCATCTTGGTGGACTACAAAGACACAGGCTTCGAAAGCTTCATTGTACCACCTTCTACTACTTCTACTGAAATACTTGAAGAGCTTCGTAAACGCGATCTGCCAAAGACTCTTACCAAGTTCGGTTTCTACAGAATTGAGAAGAGGTGGATTTCTGCTACCTTACCGGACCATGAACTTCTCAATGCCCTTGCCTATTGCTATGGTGTATTGAAATACCTTTTGATTGACGCACAGAGTTTTCTTACAATTGAGGACGAATCGGAGAGTGAAGAGTTTATTTCACAAACGGCAAAACGTCGTGATGAACGACCTGATTGCATGGTGGACAACAATTGGGATCGAAGCCAACTCTTCAAGATCGCGACAGGAGAGGACGTGATCTCCTTTTCCGAACCTGCTCCCGAGATTTCAGACCAAGAGATTCTGGATCGATACCCGTTTTTGAAGGATGAGAAGTTCAATGTTCAGCAGGAAGGCTTCTTTGAGGTCTGTGACACACTGTTTCAGAAAGCAAGATTGATATGTGCCAAAGATGGTGGGCATGTCACTATCGTGATGCTACTCAAGGACGGAGCCCCGGGAAAGATCATAAACCTGCAACCCGAAACCAGATCAGACAAATGGATTCTCTGGAGCCAAGTTGCAGCTGAAGTTAAGCGGGTTCAGGTTGACTACGTTATATGTATCTCCGAAATATGGACAGCTCCTTACGATCCCGATAACCCAAACCGACATGCTGTTGATGCTCCTGATAGGAAGGAAGCCCTGTCCCTCAGCGCCGTATCATTTGCCGATGAGCAGTACCACATCTTCTGCCTGCTCGAACGCAAAGGCAAGCGCATTTCACTTGGAAAGACTATCTATGTGAAGGAAAAGAACTCTCATATCTTTGATCCAATTAGAAAGGTATGGCAACAAAGAAGACTGGGCAACGCCTTCAAACCCTTTAAACTGGCATCCAGATCCCCATGTCTGTGCCACAGTGGAAAGAAATACAAATTATGTTGTAGGAGATACGTCGAGGACAAGAGTTACGAACGGGCAACAGATCTGCATAGAACCGGAAAGTACCGACAGGCGGAACGGGCTTACAGAGCATGGCTTACTCAATACACGATGTGGTACAACGAACACACGGTACACTTTGCCGCAGGCCGTCCCAAGGATGCAGAGAAATGGATAGAAATGGAAAGAAAGGCGCTACTGGAAATCTGTTGCAATCTGGCAAACAGCATGTTGATGCAGGGGAAGCTTGATGAAGCAATTGATATGTTGAACAAAAGTTCAGCAATCATGGAAGACGAGAAATTCAAGAATCAGATGATAGAAACTGCAAAAACATTGGCCAAGCAGGTTTCAGAATGGAAGCTCTCCAACTGTGGGAAGAATGACTCGGAACAAGCAAATGGGGGTGCGTTAACAACCTACAACAGCGCTAAGGCAGAAATTGCTTCGCAACTTCACATGTAGCGCAACCAGATGGTGTAAATGCTGCCCGTTTTAAATGAATAAGATTAGGCGGTTAAAAGACAAATAATAAAATGGGAGAAATTTAATGGCAGTCTATTCAC
>WJLZ01000022.1 GCA_014728215.1 Chitinivibrionales bacterium | reverse complement strand
GGGCTGATTCGGCAAAGGTGAAAATCGAGCCGGTAATAAGCGGCAATAACTGGGCAAATACGAATATCAAGGGTCTGACGCTGTACATGAACGAAAAGAATGTCGCGCTCGCTTATGATATGTGTTATTCTGCCTGTGATGCTTCATTTCGCGCTACTGTTTCCGCGGCACTGAAAGCCAATGCCGATGTGATCAATGATAATGGCGGAAGAGAACAGAATACCAACACTGCATCCAACTGGCAGGGGAACCGTTTTTCTGCTGCAGGACTCGGCTATATGGCCACTGATGACGCCTTTGATAATGCTAAATTGATCAATTGCTGGGACAAAGTCGTGCGCTATTGCCGCGAAAATATGGGCGACAATCCCGACAGTCGGGGATGGAATATCGAAGGCATGGGGTATACGCTCTATCCGTTCGGGCAGTTTATCGCTGCATTCGGCATTGCCATGGCACGACACGACGCTTCACGGGACCTCCGGCAGACAATGGAATCGGTCAAGTGGACCCCCTGGACCGCATATGCAAATGGCTGCAAGATCCGCAATGGTGGCGGTATGGGACTGCATCCGGATTTCGGTGATGATAACGCTAATCTCAATCCTGAAGGAGTTTTCGGACAGGCGTTTTATTATTGTCACGATGAACTGGTACCTGGTCTCAAATACTGGTATGACCGCATGTTCGGCGTGCTGGGGAACAACGATTTCGACAGCAGACGACACGGCACGATGTACAGCTATCTATATTACCCATCGGGTATCGATGAGCAGAACCCAATGGCTATTGACAAATGGCGCAGCGGCTTTGTGGATACCGGCGGCAACGGGTACATGACCTACCGGAACCACTATCTCGACAGCAACGATGTTGTTGCACAGCTCTATGTCAAGCTGCGGGGCAATAAGGGACATAACGGCCCGGATGCCCTCAGTTTCCGCATTTTCGGGCTTGATACGCCGTTCGGGGTCGGCGGCGGCCGATACGGCCCGAAAATCAATGGCCACCATGCCTACTGGAGCTCCATGAATACGCTGTATCCCATGGATCCCGAGGCTGCCGGTCTTTCGAAAAACGGTAATTCAGGGACTGTTGTCGGAACACCGTTCCTCCGCACCAATGGAAGCGGACATTGTATCACGCAAATCTCCACCAACAATCTTGGGGTGGATAATCATAAGCGGTGGTTCATTGCCGATTATTCCAGGGTTGCGGGCGTTGAAGGGGTTTTTATTGTTGGTGATGTTTCCGATAACGGAACCTACTGGCAGCTCTGTACGGTTGAATCGCAGGCGATCACGCTCGATGAACAGGAAAAAGCGTTTGCCGTTGAGGGCGCGAACGGGAGTTCGATGAAAGGCTCTATCCTGTATCAGAACGGCACATTGGACCTGACAACAGGGAAACGGGTGCGGGGGAGCAGTTTCGGATATAAGGGAGTTACCTATGATGAAAACAATTACGTGCATTTCGGGAGCAGTGACGGCAATTATCTTGTTGCGCTGACTTGCGCCAAGGAAGGGCAAAGCCATCCGGAAGTTACTGTTACCGGCACCTGGCCCGGCAAAGTGGCCATTGAGGCGGGTTCGTTTTCGGTTTCAATTGACGGTAATACTATCCAATATCAGTCGAGTTCTACAGGGAAACGGTATCGTGAAATGCAGAATATTTCTCACGACTTACAGCTTGGCCATGAAGAGCGTGAGTTGTATTCGATCAGCGGGAGAAGGATTGAAATTGGACCGAGGAATCTTCGCTTGCGAAACGGCAAAGGCATCTATCTGGTGAAAGAAGGGCGCCGGATAATAAAGCGGATTAGTAAATGATGTGCGGTCGGAAATTACGATTGTACCGGCTGAATTGTTTGTGCTGCTTGAGGTGAATAAGTGCGAACCGTCTGCCGCTCGATAATCATGCCCTCAAACTCAATTGCCCGGTGTGAATGTCCTTTTGAAAGAGATCGTTTGTTGAGCACAAACCCCAGCATTGCATGAGCGATAGCATTCATGTTGAAATTATAGCTTGTCAAACCCTGATTCATCGCTGCATGAGTATCATCAAAGCCGACAATTGAAACCGTGTTGGGAACTTTTATATTTTTCTGCTGCAGGTATTCCAGCGCCCAGAGTGCGATGTCATCGTTGGCAACCACCCAGGCGGTACATTCCTTCTTTGCAATCGCTTTTTTGAAGAGTGGGCTGATTGTATGCTGCATTTCCGCCAGGGGAATGATTCGTTCGGGAAGCTGGAAACCGAAAAGCTGATCGGTTTTCTGTCGTATATGAAGGGGAACATCCTTTTTCCACGCATTATACGATGCAAGCAGACGCTCTAAAGAATAGCCCTTGGTTTCATCTTCAAAATAAAAGCGAAAATAGCGTGGAGGGTTATCCTGTGTAAATGATAGGACACTATTGTCGATTCCCGCTTGAGCGTAGATTTCTCTGATACCTTTCAGCCTGTTTTGCGACCAGAGCGATTTGTGAAAGGGAGAGATGTAGGCAATATTCCGATGTCCCCGGGAGAGCAAATACCGCGCAACCTGGCGGCCTGAGCGGGGAGACACTGCCGAAGAAAAGAGTCGTACGTTTTCTTTGCAGAGATAGGCCGGGAGTTGCCATCCACCGGTAAAATCTAAAAGTGCGACCGGTTTGCGTACATGGGCCAGGAAACGGAAAACGTGCTCCATGCCGGCGGTTTGTGCACTGATCGGAAATAGATATCCCACAACCGCCTCTTCGTCTGCAAATTTTATTGCCCCGGCCCCGGGCTTTATAAAAGAGAAATCGGCATCGCCTGCCTTGTGCCCGACAATGTCGATTCCGATATTCGAACGGGAGCATTCGATTTCCAGGTGCCTGAGATAGTCCTCGGCAAGACTGCCCATCGCTAATCGTTCTTGAATGTCGGCAAGGGCAATAAAGACAACGCGCTGCCCCGATTTTTGAGCGGTAATTTGTCGTATCGAGTAATGCTTTTTATTGAGGACTAAAAAATCCTCTATGTAAAGCTCATACAGGGCTTTTTTCAGCGTTCTGAAAGAGGTTGCATACCGGGTCTGGAGCTCTTTCATTGAAGGCAAGGGGCTCGCTGCCGACAGCGAGCCGGTGAGAATGTCATTTTTCACCTGATAACACACGCGCTGCCAGGCGGTGTGAGATATCGATGGCAGCTCATTGGGCGAATCGGTTGACTCACGTAATGATTGACATTTTCCCACTGCGCCTATTTTAACTTTGCACCGACGGCCATTCACTCCCTCAAGTACCGATTGCTTTTTCAGAAGAGCAGTAGCTTTCGCCATTGAAGGGACCGAAACCTGTGCCAGCCGGGCCAGCTCTTTTAAGCCGGGAAGCTGCTCGTTTTCTTTATAGTTATTCTCGATCATGGCCGTAACGAGAAATTGATAAGCAGCATAAACAGCGGTATTGGCTCGCAGCTTCTTCACTAGAAAAATCCTTTTATTTCATATGATCCTGCATGTCAAAGATGCTTTTTGCAACTACCCACTTCTTATCGAAGCACGCGCCGGTCGTTGCCTGCCAGGTGTCTTCTGCTTCTTTATCGAATTTTGTGGTGTCCCGGGGAGCGCCGGCGGCTTTTTCGATTGTCAGAATCAGTTTTGTGTCATGGCGGTAAATGTCCAGATCGGTGACCCCGGTGGACTGAAGATTGGTAATAATCTGCTGCGGGATACTGTCGTGAAGGGCGATATACCGCTCGACACTGTCTTCTTTAAGCGTGCCCAAAAGCACAATCATGGTATCCGGTCCTGCCGGAGCTTCTTTTGCAGCTTCCATCATTGTCTCGGCCGACTGTGCCTGCTGCTGTTCGGAATCGCAGGAGAGAGCGGTAAAAAGAGTCAAGGAAACAAGGAGTGTGGCAAACGCTTTCATAAAAATGCCTCCGTGGAAAAGGTTAAGAATTAATTGTATCTATCCACAGGTTTAAAATAGTAATGGCGCTGTAAAGATGGGTACAGAAGATAGATTTCAGGAAAGCATAAACACTATTTCAGATTTCTCCCTGTCGTCTTCCGTTCCATAATCAGCCCCTCAAGCTCAATCGGCTTGTGGATCTGCTTTAAAAGCGGCGATGACCGGTGCAGCACATGATCGAGCATGGCGCGCACCATCGCACGCATGTTGAAATTATAACTTGTCAACCCCTGCTGCAACGCAGGGAGAGTGTCGTCAAAACCGACCACCGAAATGCTGCCGGGAACATCGACACCCTTCCTTTCGAGAAAATCGAGTGCGCGACACGCAACTTCATCATTAGCCGCGACCCAGGCCGTGATTTGCCTGTGAGCCCAAGCCTGTTCGAAAAGCGAATCAAGATCATGATACATCTCTGCCCACGGAAGCAAACGTTCGGGAATGGTGAAATTAAACAGCGTGTCGAATTGGGGAATAAAATAGTCAGGGATATTCTTTTTCCATTGCTGATATGCGTTTTGCAATGGCCCGATGCTGCACTGTGTATACGCCTGGTCTCGATAATAGATATTGATTTTTGGCGGACGATTAAAGGTGAACCCCCGGACTTTGTCCGGCAGGCCCGCATCATGATACGTGGAAGAAAGACCACCCAGACGATTAACCGACCAGAGTGATTGATGAAAAGGCGATAGATACGCAATTCGCTGATGACCAAGACCGAGCAGGAATTGTGCGATCTCCTTGCCACACTGCGATGAAACCGCGGAAGAGAAAAGGCGGAAATTCCGTCGCTTTCCCATCCGGGGAAAATCCCATCCCCCAATAAGATCGAGTGTCGCAACCGGTTTGTTCCGGTGCGACAGGTGCTGGAGGATCCTGTCTCGTTTATATTCGGGAGCAACAACAATGAACAGGTAGCCGAGCATATTATCGCTATTGTCAATATCACACGGCTTGCCGTGATAATCATAAAACCTGAGCGCCTCTTCTTCACGAACAAGGTAAGAATATTGTGATAGTATAATATTTGAACGGATACATTCGGTTTCAAGGTCTCGATAGAAATCTTCCACCAGACCGGAAAGCTGTATCTTCAATGTACGATCGGCCATAACAATAAAGCCGATCCTGTTCCGTTCGGTGCCTGCGCTCAATGATCTCACTGCATAAGACCGATTGAAAGGAACGAGAACGTTTTCTCTGCACAGAAAATCGAGCGCTCGCCTGATTGTACGAAAGGAGGAGCCGTATTCATAAGACAGCTCCATTATTGATGGGAATGGGTTGTCGCGCGAATAGTGTCCGTTCAGTATGCGGCGGCGGATGTTTTCACTAATTCTTTCCCATCTCTTTGATGGCCCTTTCCTCTGTTTGCTCTGCTCAATTTCCCTGAGCAAATCGCCGCATAATTGAAGAGCATTGGGCGAAACTTTGTATCGCTGACCGGTACTGCCTTCCAGAATTCCCTGACCTTTCAATAAACCGGTCGCTTTGCAAGCTGTGGGAACCGAAATGCCGATTTCCGAGGCAATTTCCTTTAGTCTCGGGAGAAAGTCTCCGGTTTTATACCGGGATTCCTGTATGCCCGAAAGAATATGCTTTCGAGCATTATCGACTGCGCTTGATCGCATAATTAAACTCTTTAAAGGTTAAAATTAAACGCTTTTAATAAATATAGTCAATTTCGTTTCATAAATCAAAAAGAAATGGACCCGGCTTTTTGCTATTATTACAGCGAAGGTCATGAGATTGTGTTATTTATTTATCGGCAAAGGAGGCTTATGGCTCGAAAGGATTTCTTCATTACAGTTGGAATGGCAGTATGTTGCATGACAGCCCAACTCTGCGCTGAAAGTGATTTCTGGGCGGGTGCAAGCGGGCGAACCGAATCGGTTGAGCTGGTTGAGTACTGCGCACCGGATGATTACAGTTGGCCGTCATTTACGCACAGCTCCCAGGTAACCGAACTTCCAAACGGTGAACTCGGGGTCGTCTGGTACGGTGGCAGTTCTGAAGGCGCCTCAAATGTCAAATGCTGGTTTACCCGCAAAACCGCGCAGGGATGGCTGACGCCGGTGGCGATTTCCGGTGATGATCGGGCAATAGATAATGCGGCAATTTATCAGCCGAAAAAGCCCGGGGCGCCGTTGTGTGTCTGGTATACGGTTCTTCTTGATGGCGGAAGTTCGGGGAAGAAGCGTTTTATCAAATCGACCGACAATGGTGCAACCTGGACCGATCCGGTTGATTGCCCTGACTTGCAAGGTACGCCACTGGGGCGCGCCATGGGATGCGAGAAAAACAAACCGCTTGAGCTTCCCGACGGCTCTCTGCTACTTCCCGCAAGCGTTCGTCCGAGATGGCTTGGATTTAACGGTTTGTTGACCGACAGCGCTTTGTTCTGGATCGAGCGTACAGTCGATTATAACGGCGATAACACACTCTGGTCCCAGCCCGCGCGCAAAGGTCACCAACCGGCTTTTTTAGTTCACTCACAGGATTTTATGCATCTTCAGCTCCTGTGCAGGGGCGGAAAATCTACCTGGTCGACTGACGGTGGTCGTACCTGGGGACCGGTGACCGGTTTCGGGGATAAGGTTATCGACGCCGATGGAATCGGTAATTCCGGCGGTGATGCCTTTACCCTGGATAACGGCTATCATGTTTCGGGCTATAGCCATACGGGGGGACGGGAATTCATCCGAATTTGTATTTCACCCGACGGTCTCCAGTGGCAAAAAGTGATGGTGGTTCCCTGCGGCGGACGCAACTACCCGGCATTTGTGCAGACCTCGGATCGCAAACTGCACCTTACATACTCCGATGACCCGATCCGCCATGTAGTAATCGATCCCGACAAGCTGTGCAATGCTAATGGCCCGGTTGTCAATCGCTTGAAACCTGTTTCCGCATATCGGGCGGGAACCGGATTCAGCGCCTGTTATACTGTCCAAACCGGACTGAAACTGGAATACTCGCTGCCGCAAGCCGGCAGGCGGAGACTGGGGTGAGCAGGTCCTTGTTGCCGCGGATGGTACTCATGATCCGCAACTTTATCAGCCCTCCGAACCAGGATCAAAACTGTATCTTCATTATTTTATCAATCCGCCCCGTATGCATGTTTCACGGATGAGGTGGTCGACTGATGATGGTCGTACCTGGTCTGATGCAAAGCAGCTTCCGTCAAGTGACAATCCGCTTTTTCAAGAAAACCGGTTTATCGGGCCCGAGCAGAATCCGCCGCTTGAGCATCCTAATGGATGGTTCTGGTGTTCTGTTGGAGCGCATGTGAGTACATCCAATGGTCATATAATCACCATGATTCCACCTGATAACTATGACGGCACCGGCGGCACATCCTGGCAATACAAGAATACTCCTTTCAATCCCGGTAATGCGGGGCAGGGAGCATTTCTGGTTATAGATCCTGATGAGCGGACTAATGGATTATATAAAAATGTTGCCGGAGTTGTTCGCGATAATGTTAATGGTGAAGTGCATATTACCTATACCGCGAATGGTGGAGAATTCTGGACAAGTGCAACTAAGCTCCCCGTCAGCAATAACATCGGCAACCGCAGAACTGCACTTCAGGCGGGGGGCGCAGCAGTGAGCCTTGATATCAACGGGGGCCCGTCACAGGGCCGGCATCTTGCCTGTGCTGCCGGTGATGCCATGATCAATGGCACCCGGAAGCTCAGGCATGTCATCCGAATGGTCATGAGCAATGATGCCCACAATTGGGATGAAATTTTAGAGATGCGCATGGAAAATGCCGAGCAGGCGGATCCGACTTTGATCCAGACCAGCGATCGAAAAATTCATCTTCTCTGGTCGGGAAGAGGCACCGGGACTACACCGCTCCGGCATGTTGTGATGGATCCTGATATTCTGATCGGAAACGATCCGACCATTGCGGCCAATGCAATATTGTCGGAAACATCGGAATTGCTCAAGGTGGCTACCACAGAAAAATCGATAACTATCGTTCCAGGAAATGGCAGTTTCGAGGCTGCTGCACTCTATACCGCTCAGGGAAAGAAGGTTTTCTCGATTTCAGCTCAATCTCAATCGACTGTCTCAACCGCAAACTTACAGACCGGGATGTATATCGTGAGGGCATATGGTGATAACACTGTTCTTTCTCGAGCTGTGTTCATTAAATAATTATTGATACGGAGCAGTCATTCCAATAATGCGGGATGGCTGCCTGTTTCACCTGTTCGCCGGATCTTTCCTTATATAGCTTTAAATATAACGGCAATGAAATTAAAAAAATGTACTATTTATATTCATCCATGATTTATTAATTTTATGTTAAGGATTCAATTTAAGAATGCTGGTATATATAGTATATAGTATAATGTAATAATAAAAGGAGATCCGATTATCATGGCTTCAATTTCGCGAAGAACATTTCTCGGCCATTCTGCAGCAGGAGTTGCTGCCACAGCAGCATCGATCCATGCCATACCAGGTAGAACAGCACAGGATAAACCGAATATCATCTACATTCTTTGCGATGACCTGGGATACGGCGATTTAGCATGCTACGATCACCCGGATATACAAACTCCGAATCTCGACCAGCTTGCACTTGACGGTATCAGATTTACCGACTGTTACGCGGCCGCTCCTGTCTGTTCTCCGGCCCGGGCCGGCTTTTTAACGGGGCGCACGCCTAATCGATGTTGTATCTACGATCATCTGGGAAGTCACCGGTGGCCGCATTCTAATCCGCGATTTCTGCACGGCAACGAATTGACCATAGCGGAGCTTCTCAAAGATGTCGGTTACTCGACCAGCCTTGTCGGAAAGTGGCATCTTACGCAGGGATTCAATGACGGCATACTCAATTCCAATCCTGCAACCACACAGCCGATGCCGGACGATCAGGGTTTTGATTATTATATGGCCACCGAGAACAATGCCGATCAGGATCACTGCGATGTGAAAAATTTTATCCGGAACGGCGTGGCGGTCGGGCAGTCGAGTGAATGTTCCAGCGATGCGATCATTACTGAATGTATCGACTGGCTCGACAACACCCGGGACAAACAGAAGCCGTTTTTTCTATTTGTCAGCTTTCATTCTCCCCATGAGCCGGTGGCCACACCCCCTGATTATATGAACATGTATGC
>WJLZ01000021.1 GCA_014728215.1 Chitinivibrionales bacterium | reverse complement strand
CCAGAGAGTAAAGGATCGTTGAAGCACCGGCGCAACCGCCCCCCGAACAGAAAAATAATCTTCTTCAATAAGAAAAGCCGCGTTTGTTAAGGGCGAATATGATGAGTGAATGTCGCGCCATCGCTGGGTAAGAAGGTATTCACCGGGGAGACCGTCGGACCATGAGGTCATCGCCAGAAAAACAATACACAATCCGGTGAGTTTTTTTGAAAGTACTGCGCTTTTGTAATTCATTTTCCCCATCCTTTGCTTCCCTTGTTTTATCGGCCTTTTTACCGTTGAACGCCGATTTTTTTCCGCGTTAATTCCGTAGTGCCGTCATAGTCGGTGGTCGTAATAACCAACAAATAAGCGCCTCCGCCTACATATCGTCCATTCTCATTCTTGCCGTCCCAGAAAATCCCGTACTCTCTGGCGGACTGCGCCTGCTCGATTCTGATATCAGTTCGAATAAGATTTGCCACGGCATCGTAGATAACCGCCTTGCCGTACGATCCGTTCGGCTCCTGCTTGAGCGGCTTGATCGACTGAATGCCGATCATCACGCCCGAATAATTGCCGGTCTGGTTCTGAAAGGAGTTATGATAAAATTCCCTGACCTTGGGATCGATCGGGGTCACTCCCGGGATAAAAGGGTTCTTTCCGACCGTTATGGTAACAGCATTACGCGGACCCCATTCAATCGGCGCCTTTCTTCCATTCTCGGGCGGCAGGTTGCCGGCAGAATCTATCACATGCCGGATATTACCCTGGAGCTGAAGACTGTCATCCAGAGGAGAAACGGTAAAGCCATTGGTCATAAAAATAGCCGCACCGTTCTTATCCACAGGAAAATCATTCGTGCCGATACCGTCAAAAGCGGCATCGGTTTCTGTTTGCTTTTGATAATAGTTGAATACCTCTGACGGCGTTGCCTGGGAATTCGGCCACTGCACAGGCTCGCTGAACGTTACGTACAACGTATCCGGACTTCCCTGCGAACCCGGTAACGATCCCGGATGAAACTTTGCGCTCTTTACTACCGGCCCGGCGCCGTCTGCGCAGACAAAACCGCTCACCGCCGCAGCATTCGAAAATGAAGGGAAGGTCAGCGTTGGTTTCCATCCGGTCTGAAGCTCGCCGGAGGTTGACGGTCTGAGGGTGAGAATAAATTCATCATCTGTCGCGCCGCTTTTGCCTTCGATAGTGATTACGCTCAGGGTGGTTGCCCCGTATTGCACAATGATATCATCGGGGGAAATATCGGTCCCCAGTGTAACCGCACTGTCGAAAGTCAATTCGATCCGATCAAGGTACCCGTCGCCGTTGCTGTCGCGGGTAATGGCCGATTGCAGTGCCACGCCCGACGTTTTCATGGTTACCTGCAGCGATGCCGGGATAAGGCTTCCCTGGGAGGCGGTGATGGTGGTGACCCCGCCGCCCGCTTTGATGATATCGCCTTTCCACTGCTCGCCGGATTTCCCCCGGGCCGATGCAATGGACGTGCTCCCGCTTGTCCAGGTGGCATTTTGTGCATAGCCGGCAAAATTCCCCAGGCTGTCTCGGAGAATTGCATAGACCGTTGTGCTCGAGATGTCCTCACCCAGTGTCAGGGCGTCGAGATGATCGTCATCACGAAGACTGGTAATTGTTTCGGTATTTTGAATGTTGATATGATGCGGATCTCCGGGCGCAACATAAAGATTCAGGACCGCTGTGGCCGGCGGCGCATTGAGATCATCGGGGTCCCTGAATGTCGCAACCACGGTTACATACCCGAATGCTTCGGTGGGACTGATCGAATTGCCGCTGCCCGAATCGCTTGACAAAACAGGGTTGCCCAGCGAATCGATCATCTCCCAGGTTACGTACTGGTCGTATTCGGGGCGCCAGGTGAATGCCGAATCGAAAATATGGGCATACATTTCGAGGGTGCTCCCCGCCTTTACCGTGTCGAGCGGACCGAATGGCTGGTTCGAGCCGATATCGGGTGTGCCCGGCTCCGGATAGATCTTGATAAAACCGGGCGGCGTGAATAGATTGGTCGTAATTTTTATCGTGGAATTGACCGTGTGCCGTTCGGCGTAAAAAAAGTCGAAATTATACGGTTTTCCGGGGACCAGGCCCGAGATATTGTCGACATTGAACGAGCCGGATTGCGTACCGTGGATCCCGCCGAGGTCCATGGCCAGCCGCCCGTCAACAAACGCCCAGACATCGTCATCACCCTGAAAATCGAACCTGAGACCCGGCTGGTAGGTAAAGACGGTGTGCATCTCCATTGTAAAGGAGAAATTGTGGTTGAATCCCGACGGCTCATCGCCGAACCCGGTATCATCAACACCGAAAAATTCACTGTTTTCGTATTGATACAATCCGCTGCCGATATGTCTGAAAGGGAGCGAATCCCTGATGACAATATTTATAAAAGCCGTATCATGGTCCAGGGTATCAATCCCGCCGAAAGCTCCCCCCCAGTCGGTATAAATCGGTGCAGTATAATCACCCGGCTGCCACGGTCGAAACCATTTGTGGATATAATAATTGAAAAATGGGTCCGCTCCCAGCACGGGTTTGCTGTCGGCATCGAGCGTATCGGCAACCATCCTGGTATACAAGCCACCCCAGTGATCGGGATTGAACTCCGGATTGCTGCCGTCGGCATGAAAATCGTAGAATGTTACCTGGACCCAGATCGTATCGGGGAACTGTTGAGCGGTTGGTTGGAAAATGAATGACAGCAGACACAGGACACTTGCCGGCAGAATCGCGGCATTACGGCTAAGCAATGGGCATTTGCCGCCTGATCGGGGCGTTATCATATTTCCTCCTCGCCTTTTAAACCTCTTCCTCCATAGTATGAAACCGGTTTTGGGGGCCTTTTTCATACCTTCTAGTAATGTACATTGTGCCACAGAAAATCTAAAGTAATTTTCTCTGTTATGGGTATTTTTTTTGAAATAGCCGAATTATAGGTGGCAAATGGAAGCAAAAAACTATTTTGTATGTCTTTTACGTACTATGGTATTGGTCCCGGCGATTCGATATACCATATAACACAGAAAGAGGATTAATTGTATGAAACGAAGGGTTTTTCTTATTGCTGCACTTGCGCTTTTTGTGGGCTCGTGTGCCCGAGATGATCAGCGGGCTCCTCGATACGATGAGAAACAGTGTCCGGTTTGCTCCTCCCATCCCGGGGTGTGCTTTTACTGCAAAGGGAGTACGAAATGTCATTTCTGCGACGGCGTCGGGAAACGGAAAACGGTGACGCCCGATATTCCCACCGAAGGCATTGAGAAGTCATCGTATGTTGAAGAGTGCCCGTACTGCAAGGGTTCCGGTGTATGCCGGTACTGCGAAGGCAACGGGAAATGCTGGGCGTGTGACGGCAACGGCAGAGTTGAAAACTGGGATTTTTACGAGAAGCATAAAAAAGAGCATGCCACAAAAAAAGCTCAGGAAAAGGCTATTGCTGAAAAGGCCGATTTAAGCGCCACACCTTCCGCTCAGGATAGTGCACCTGCTGCCGGAGAAAATGAAACCGGGAATGTCGAACCAGAGGGGAAAACCGAGTAATGCCGCCAAAACCAGTATGCCTGATTATTCGAGACGGATGGGGTAAAGGAAAGCCGGAAAAATCCAACGGAATATTCTCCGGCAATACGCAGCATACCGATCGTTATGAGAAAGAATATCCGACTACAACAATCCTTTCATCGGGCCTTGCCGTGGGGCTTCCCGATGGCTATCAGGGCAACAGTGAAGTCGGTCATCTCAATATCGGCGCCGGCCGGGTTGTGTAT
>WJLZ01000020.1 GCA_014728215.1 Chitinivibrionales bacterium | reverse complement strand
CATAAAGCTCGTCTGGGTAGTCCGGAGCATTTCAGGGTAGCCATGGAAGATTCCGAAGGGGACTTGTGGTTCCCAACCTTCGGTTTCGGGATTCATCATTATGATTACAGCGAAGACGAATGGAAAATGATTAAGCACGGATCCGGCATTACTACGGCAATCGCTCAAGATTCGTCGGGATATATATGGTATGGCAATAACTATGCCCGAGAGCATGGTTTTACAGGCTGCCTCTTTTGCTATGATCCGGAAGAAGATAAATTTGTAGAATACCTGACTGAAGGCAAAAGCTATTTCGACAATATTTATTCAATCAACGTTGATTCGAAGGGAACCGTATTGGTTGGTGGATTAGGAGGGGGATTTGTGGCATTCACTCATAACGGTTCTCCAATGGATGGGCCTGCTGCAATTACTTACCTGAAAAATGACTTTCAAAGTATGGGGACAGTATATGATATGATTTCAACAGGAACCGGTACCACCTGGCTTGCCACCGGGGAGGGGCTCCATCGCTTCAACGGCGAAACAAATTCATTAGAGAAGTTTGAAGGTATGTCAATGGAGTTGAAAGCTGTTGATATGGAGCAGGACAGCGTTTTATATCTGGGTTCCCGGGATGGTGTTATCAAGTATAATCTGTATGACAGTTCAGCTACCACCCATCTTACGGTTTCAGACGGCCTTATTTCCAATAGTGTTAATGATGTATGCGTTGATCGGCATAACGGCTGTCTCTGGATCGCGACCACGGAAGGGCTTTCCCGCTACGATCTGGGACATAGCTTTGATAAGGTTAAGACTAATGAAAAAATTACTGCCTATCCCAATCCCTTCAAAATTTCAGATCCCGATCATGATGAGGTTATTTTTGAAAACCTCGCCCCTGATACCCGCCTTCTATTATACGATATAAACGGGAAGGTTATTTCGGAAGCTGTTCCTGAAAATAAAACCCAGTACGAATGGAACTTCAGCCTGAACCCGCCGGAAAATGTTGCGCCGGGAACATACTATTTTGTAGCTCATCACAATGGAAAAAGCGATCTTGGCAAACTGCTTATTTTACCCTAAGACCGATGCATGAATAATGAAATCATAGCGATCCCTCATTTCTCAGATCCCTGTCACTTCCCTCATATCGCCCGTTTTGCATCGACACTCAAGGATGTCAAAAAAAATGCCTGGGCAATCGGTTACCGGGGAGCGTTTACCAGTACAAATCTTCATAATGATGTGTTCTTCAGAGTCGATACCTTTTCCATTCCACCATTTTTAAATAGGGGCCCTCTCTGTTTTGCCTGGTTTATGTTGAAAGTATTTCTGATACTCCTGAAGAAAAAACCCTCCCTGCTGCATCCCATTGATGCCCCCGCTCTATTGCCTTGCTGTATCCACGCTATAATGCGCAAAATCCCTCTGGTCTATTTTTCTCTGGAAGATATTCCTCATATGACAACCCTTAATAACCGTCCTGTAGCAAAATGGATCTGGACAAATATCGAACGGTTCGGCATTCGCAGAGCACTTAAGGTGGCGGTGGTTGCGGAAATCGACGCCCGGTCATTTAAAAAAAGATATCCCTTCATACCCGAGCCGTTTGTTGTCAGAAATGTTCCGGAACTAAGGCCGCTGCGGAGTAAAAAAGAGCTGATTCTGCGCAAACGGTTCCAATGGACAGAAAGAGAATTTGTTTGTGTCTATCACGGAGTTGTCGATAAAGGCAGAGGGATAGAAAATGTTTATCCCTTTATAAAAAGTAACCCTTCCTCGCGACTTGCTGTTGCCGGTTATGGGCCCGAACTCGATACTTTGAAAGCCGAGAGCGAGGCGATGGGAATTACGGCTCAGATCGGATGGTTCGGTCCCTATCACTATGATGACCTTCCATTGTTACTCCAGGATGCAGATATCGGGATTGCGCTTTTCAATAATATCAGTCCAGGCATATACCAGGCGCTTCCCTGCAAATTGTTTGAATATATTCACGCAGGAATACCGGTTGTAGCAAGTAATTTCCCTGAAATGAAAAAGTACATTAACACATCAGGCGTTGGAGTGACGGTGGATTCCGGTAACAATGCAGCAATATATGAAGTGCTATCGTGCATAATGAATAATCGGGATAGCTATAAAAATTATAAGAATGCATGCTTGCGTGAGCGCACAAAAACCAATTGGCAACAGGAATCCGAGATTTATCGCCGATTTGTTTCATTAGGAGATTGAATTCAAACGATAATGCTGAACCATGCCTGAACTGACTAAAAAGGGTATTCTCCTGCAACTTATTCTCTATGGCTTTTCCATGGCCCTGAGTGTTGGTGGACGTTTTGTATCATTGGCGCTATTGTGGAGGAGCATGGCAACTCTGGAGCAACAGCAATGGTACGCCCTCTTGACAATACCTGTAGCACTTATCAATATCGTTGCCAATTTCGGGCTGGAAAACGGAGCTGTCAGGTTTTTCCATCAGGATAAAAGCTTTCTGAGATTTTCAATGAGAATGCTGATTATCAGCGCGCTCTTTTTTGTTGCCCCTGTAACTCTTACCGTTGGTCTTTGGTGGCAGATCCGTTATTTCTCATGGGTAGGCTATGGAGCATGCCTTTTTGCCGGTGCAACCGCATTGTTTCAGGTTACAGGCGCCTTTTTCCGCTCGGATTTAAAAGTTGGAGTATATACATTCCTTAATTTTATACGCAATGCATCGATTGTGGTGGTCGTCGTTCTGCTTTTTGTGCTGGATTATCTTTCATTGAGCACCTGGTTTATCTCCCAGGCGATTGTAGTGATGGTTATTGTAGTGTTCATGTTCCGGAAGATCGTTTCCACAACCGAAAAAGTACCGCTGGATGAAGAACGGAAAAAGGCGTATCGGTCCTATGTGATTCCCATTTTTCTGGGATATCTTGTTCTCTGGTTCGATACGCTCTGGGATAAGGGGTTTCTCAATTATTTTCATCCAGAGGATCTTCCTTATTTTCAACTTATCGAAGATTACGCTTCGTTTTTGATGGTATTCACACTTCTGATCAGCAAAGCATGGCCTTCCATCTATTTTCACCTGTCAAAGAATGGTGTGATTTCGGGCACAATCGACAGAAACCTGCTTATTGCTCAGGGGGCATGCGGTATCGGACTTATTGTAATGTATTCTCTATCACCGATTGCGCTCAGGCTGCTCAAAGGAGCGCATTTGCCGGAGCAGTACCTTACTTCGGTGGCAATTGTTCTGGCGGTCCATCTGTTTGGAGTTCTTCTTGCCATAATCCGTCCGATTCTCGAATTAAAAAACGATACGAAATACATGTTGATCGCTTTTACGGCTGGTATTATTCTCAGTTTAATTTTCAATGCAATGCTGGTTCCACCGCTGGGAATCCTGGGAGCAGCACTGGCAGGACTGTTTTCCTTTGGTGCTATTTACTGGGCCGTTTTGCTGAGGGTCAAGGAGTTTAAAGATAGAAAACAGGTTCTTGTCAACAGCGCGGTTATGCAGATCGTATTTGGCGGTCTGGCTGTGGCGGTAACCTTTGCACTTCGATTTGCAATGAAGGTATAATTGATAATGCCTCCTTCTCAAAAAAAACCCACTATATTGTTTGTCAACTATGTGCCCTTTGGTGACGGCTGCGCGGTTGTGTTACATCGAACCACACGGTACCTGAAAAGCAAGGGGTATGCAATTACTGTTGTTACTCCTCCCAACGAATGGCTGGAGGTGAAGGCGAAGGAGGACGGCATGACCTTACTGCATGTCGATATCCCCCTTTTGATCAAATTCAAGGGTCCAGGAGGCTACTACTGCTATTTTGTCAGGCTTTGCAAAGCTGTCGCAGCTTTGAGAAAAATCATCATTTCGGGAAAATATGATATTATTCATTGCAATGCACTTCCCAATTTCGCTCCCCCCTTCGCCGCAGTAATCTGCCGAAAACCGCTGGTATGGCATATTCATGAACTGGTTTTGCAAATACCCTTTGTCTATCAACTCTTCCGGAGATTGCCTCCTCTTTTTGCCGGGGTCATTATATGTCCAAGTAAAGCGGTACAGCACCGGTTTCACCCAAAAAAAACCATTGTGATTCCCAACACGATTCCGGATGAATGGTTTGATATTGCACAAGAAAGTATGCTTCGTACAAAAATAAGGCGCGATTTCGGAATCGGCTCAAAGGATAAGGTGGTTTTGTGGGTAGGAGGAATAGCACCCCGGAAAGGGCTTGATAAACTGCTGAAATGTTTTGTTGATTATAAGCGCATCAACGGAGACATAACTATCATGGTGGTGGGACCTGTTTTTGAAAAATATCGTGATCATTATGAAGCCCTGCGCGGTTTCTCCGAGACATTGCCGGTCAGGGTTATTTTTACCGGTCCGGTGCATGATCCCCGCCCATTTTATCTGACTGCTGATTGTGTGACACAAACATCACTGCTTCCCGAAGCCTTTGGATTGACTGTTTTAGAGGCGATGAGTTGCGGGAAACCGGTTGTCTGTTCCGGGGGAGGAGGCACCGCAGAATTTGTGGAGCATGACATTACCGCGCTCGTTATTGATCCTTCAAATATACAAGACCTGCGAAATGCAGTTCTCTCCATATGTTTCGATTCAAATAAAGCACAAAGATTGGGAATGTCGGCGCGGGAGAGGGCAAAGAATTATCGAGCCTCGAATATCCTTCCCCAATTAGAAAAAGAATATGCACGCGTCATGAATGCGTAAATCGGCATTTTTTACCGCAAAAACAGACATAACTTAAATAAACAGGCCGGGAAAAATTCACCGGAAATCATAGACCGTCCGGTTGCTGCACACAAGACCCCAGGCATCTGCACAGAGACGGCAACGACCGGGTAATTCCTTGCCCGACCGATGCATGGCTCGGAATTTTTTGAATGCCTTGCCGTTCCAGACCGACAAAATATCATCCTTCATGATATTGCCGAAAATGAGTGGCCTGGTCTGCTGTGTCTCCCCGAAAAGCTCGAAAGGAGTACTCACCGACAGATAATCGCAAGGGGCAACATTTCCGGCGATGTCGATAAACAGCAAATTCCACTGTGTGCATCCTTTTAGCGTAGGGTGGGTTGCCGGAAGGGTTATGCTCTGACCGTTGTCCTTTGCCTTTTCGACTGCCAGAGAAAAGAGCGTGTCGAGTTCAGGATTTGAATCCGGTGTGTAGAGATACCGGTCCCGAAGCGCGGGGGTAAAAGACATGAGATTGGTAACGTAAACATCTTTGATACCTAAATCATTAACGAAATCGAGATAATCGATGAATTCGTGGCGGTTGCTTTTGTGAAGCACGAAAACCGTGCCGATCGAAGCATTCAGATTAAGGCCAACAAGCGTCTTGATTGTCTCGACTGTTTTTTCGAAAACTGCTCCGGTCTTGAAACTCTCCACTGTTTCTCTGGTAATCCCGTCGAGGGAAACCGAAATTTCCGGAATGGGGTGTTTTGGCAGTTCATCGAATATCCGCTGGGTGAACGAGTTGCCGTTTGTCATGATCGGGAATTCGATAGCCGGATTGATCGAAACAATGTGGTCCATCATCCTGAAAATATCTTTATGCAAAAGCGCTTCAAACCCTGAGAAATAAAATGAATGAGCATGCCTGATCAGGTGTTTGATTTTATCTGCCCGGGCAACAAATTCGTCGTACGGTAATATCTTGATAACACCATCGCCGATTTCTTTGCCGAAATTATTTAAAAAGCAATGTTCACATTTCAAGTTACAGGCAGATACGGCTTGAAGGAGTATGCTTCGAGGGTATCCATGGACTCTTTGCAGAATCCGTTGCTGCAATTTATTAAGTGTTCTGCGGGGGCCGTAATGTGCTATTCGCTTGAAAAAAGTGCTTTTCTTCTGTGGTGACATAGAATATTAAAAAACTCTGCGATAATAAGTGTTTCGTCTGCAGCCGGTCGCTCCCATTGACTCCTTGAACTGAATCAACGACCATGACGGCTCCATGGGGTCGGGATTGAATGTGTCGGCAGATACGCCGTAGTCCATATATCTGAATCCGTTTTCTTTGCACCATCTGATAGAATTTTCCACCAGATAATTGACTGCAAAGAGGTTGTGATATTCGTAGAGATGCATGGTATAGAAATTGAGATTACACTGTTTGTTTGCGGCAAAGAGCAGTTCGCCCGCCACCGGCTGACCTTCGTAGTAAGCCATAAAAAGGGTCATCATTCCCGGCAAAAACTCTTCAATTTTTTTCAGTTCGTCGATTGAATGGGTCGGCCGGGCATCGAATTTTTCTTTGTTTTTTGATAATATGGGATAAAAAACATCAAAATCATTTTTTTGAACGATAGTGATACCCTTGTTAATCGCCTTGTTGATTTTATGGCGGGTATTTTTCGACAGGCTCTCTTTACCGGTGATATGGGAAAAATCGATTATTGAAGAATAGAGAGAACTGATAAGTATAAAATGGTTGTAGTGCATCGCATATTCGACAGATTCGTTGAAAAGATCGCAATAGATCTGCATGGGCGGTGTAAGATAGATTTCTTTGATCATCTGTGACGAGCAGTACCGGATGAGTGCTTTGACAATCTCATCGGCGTCTTCAATACCAAAATGCTTATTGACTACAAACCCGCCGAAGCTGGCGCCCATAGGGCTCTTGAACATGTCCCCGACTTTCCCGCCGGGTAAAACCGCAATAAGCTCACCCTTTTTATAGAACATCAGATGAAGAAAATTGAATCGACCTTCAGGATGGTATGCTAAGAAGTCCTGGCGATGGAAAATTGTGCCGTTATTGGAGTTTTCCACGAATTCGTTCCAGGTATCATACTGCTCGCTCGAATAGGGGACAACCTCGATTGTATTCATGATTTCTCGCTTTTAATTAACACATCGTAAAAAATCGAACGCTGATGACGCTGGTGAAGCTGGTTTGCGCAGATTAAAATTTATTTGCCTACTTATTAAAATACAACAATGCGAATCAAGGAATCTCATGAATAGATATCATAGCCCAGATGATTTTTCATTTGATGCAGCTTATTTGCCGGAAGGGCGATAGATTTCAGGAGAATTTTGCGCCAACCGATTTTTCGACAAAACTCTCTATATGAGGTATTGCGCCAGTCTAAGTCTTCGCGCCATACACACTGCGGTGAAATGTAGCGATAGGCAAACTGAAGCATTGCACTCTGAGGATTATTATCCGACGGCGATGGGTCGTATCTGTTGGCAAGGAGCGTAATATTTCTCTTGCGGCATTCTTCGGCAAGGGAATCGATAATCGATTGATATTCTCCGGCAAAATGCGAGAGATCGCTTGCGGCGTAGGCGGTAGTGCCGAGGTCCACCATGGGTCGTATTTGAAGAACATCGACGGCATATCGGCCGAATTCCTCAAAAAAATCGGCAAGCTCGGGTAAATTGTCGGGATTGACCGTGTAATTTATTCTTATTCCCGGATGTATTCCCGGTCTCTTTTTTGATTCATCAATCGCCGCAAGGATTTCATGAAACTTTTCAAACGATGCGTTGACCATAAACCGCTCATAGGTCTGCTTTTTAACGCCGTGCATAGAAAGGGTGATCTCATCGATGCCGATCTCGAAAAGTTCCCGAACTTTCGGTTGAGTCAATAGTTGTCCATTGGTAGTAAAACCGATATGGGGGACTCCATACTGTTTTGCCATGCGGAGAATGGATAGATAATCTTTGTACACGGTCGGCTCTGCGCCGCACCCGACAACACACTGATACGCCAGGGGAAAAAACATGCCACCGATTCTTTTAATATCATCGGAGCTGAATCTCGGTTTTTTGCTTGCTATGAATTCAGGATCGCTGAAAGGACACATGAGGCACCTGAGATTGCAGGCGATAATCGGATCGAAACGGATAAAGAGATGCCTGAATCGAAAAATATCTGCAAGCAGCAGGGCGATCAGCTTTATCCTGTGCGATTTAATGATCCTGTTCAGTTTTATTAATTGATAGATCTGTTTCATACCATTTCTTCGCTGCGTTCGGATCCTTTCGACTTAAGGAATAACAACAGTATTGCCGTACCTAATGTGGTGCCTATGGTTAAAGCAATTGTTCCGTTTCGTGGAACCACCGGATATCGAGCAATCGAATGGTGCAGACTGTTGAGAAAGGCCATCACAAGAAGTATCCCCCTTACGGCCGGAGTAAAAAATGGCTCATTTTGAATGATACGGGCCATCAACAGATAAAAGACCGCAAATGCCGGTGCGACCAATCGCTCATTATCGCCCCCAAAGAGCGAACTTATGAATACGAGTAGTGCAAACACAATCATATATTTATTATTTCTGATAAATGCTTTTGTCTGATCACCAAACACAATCGGTACGAGTGAAAAGGGAGCGAAGGCGTTGATCAGGATTCTGAACCATGTGTTGAAAGAGTATATTTTCGGGACATGCTCGAAAAAGGCGGTGAAATAATAGGTCAGGCCCTTATCTGCCGGAGAAGAAATCGCAATCCGCAATGCTATAAATAATAGAAGGGCCGGGACTGTCGCAATTATAAACGGAACGGTCTTTTGTTTCAGCTCCCCTTTTTCTGCAAAAAATACAAGCCCCACCGGGATAAACAATAAAAACAATTCCCGGGCAAATGCTGAAACAGCAGCAGCAATCGCAAAAGCAGCAAAATTTCCTTTCGAAAGCGACCAGAACATTACTAGAAGAAGAATTAACGAGATGGTATCGTTGATCTGATAGGGGTCCCAGACGTTGAATCCGTAAATGTAGGTGTTGCAGAGAAAGAAGAGCGTTGTCGGAAATGCAACAGAATTCCGGATGCTGTGGGTTTTTAAAAAATAAAAAAGGAGTACCGGCAGGATGAGAGCGCAGAAAATCGCCAGACCATAAAAGGCGGTGTCTGTCGGAAAAGGCAACGCTCCCACCAGAAAGGGGCCCAGAATTCGATAGCTGAAAGGTTCGGGTACCTGGGAAGGAAGATCGGGAGCATTACGGGCGATTTGCCGGTAGTAATGTAAATCCCATTCTGAATAACGGGAATCACCCGGATCGATTCTTCCGTAAAGAAAGATCATGACACTGGAAAGGAGAAGGATTGCTCCTGAAAGCAGGTGTGTTTTTTTTGTTGCCGGATTCATGGACGGATAGTGCTGCAATAGCTTTCGATTAAATTTCGGCAGAGTTTATCTTTAATACATCGGCTTTGACTGCATAATGAATGTGGTGTGCCGTTGTTGTTGTGTCTTGGTGGCGGAACCGCCGAGTTACTGTTTAAAATAGTTAGTATCATGAAAAATTGTCGACCTTTGTCATTGATATGCACAGGTAGTATCACTAATGAGTAAGTCGCTTCCCGGCAATTATGCCGGATATTATGATAAAGCCGGTTTTATCCCGCAGCAGACCGATAGGCATGAACTCGCTTTTTTCGCATCCCTGGCGCCGGCCGGTCGCCCGCTCGACGTATTGGATCTGGGCTGTGCCGAGGGGGCACTTTCGGTGCTGCTCGCTCAAAAGGGACATGAGGTGACCGCTGCAGATATCTCCCCCTCCCAATTGCAGATGGTTTCTGAGAATGCAGAAACAACAGGTGTAAAAATTTCTACTGCCCTGTGCAATATCGAAAATGACCTTTCCAGTTTAAAGGGGAGGCAATTTGATTTAATTTTCTGCATGGATGTTCTCGAGCATTTGAAAAGCCCTGTGGCCGGACTCGAAAATATACGGTCCCTGCTTTCCGAAAAGGGAACAGCAATCATTCATACCCCTAACAGTTGCGCATTCTGGCAGGTTGTGCGATATGCGATGTTTCGCAAAAAAAGAAAGAATTATTTCGATCCCCGCAATGTGCTGGATTTGCATTTTCAGCTTTACGATGCAGCCACTTTAGAGAAAGCACTTAATTTTGTGGGTTTAAAAGTTGAGCGTTTTGTTTCAACCAGGCTGTCGCTGCCGTTTATTCACCGCTATAAAATATTTGCGCCGGTTTTTCGGGTGTTATCAACGATATTCCCGTTTCTGTCCGATACGCTGCTTGTGGTATGCAGCAAAACAGAACCGATCGATATGGAACGGCAGATTGAGTATTGGGAGAGAAAGTATCATTGAGTCCGGTTTGTCTGCCTTTATGAATTTTCATGAAAATGATATATTTTTTATTATATGAAAGAAGGAGGAATACTATGCGTTTGGAAATAGTTCTTGAGCCCCAGGAAGAAGGCGGTTATACGGTAACCGTTCCTGCTTTGCCGGGTTGTGTAAGCGAAGGCGAGAGCAAAAAGGAAGCGCTGGAGAATAGTAAAGATGCAATTAAGGGTTATCTCAAGTGCTATCACGAGAAAATCAAGCGGGAGAATCCTTCTGCAGAAATTGTCAATATTGCTGTTGCCGTATGAGCAAACTTCCTGCAATAAAACCCCGTTTTGCAATAAGGGCTTTAAAAAAGGCGGGATACAAAATCGACCATCAGACCGGAAGCTATGTAATTCTTGAAAAACCGGGCCACCCATCAATAATTACAGTCCCAATGCATAATATAGACCTGAAAAAAGGGACTTTGAAAGCTATTTTAAAGCAGGCTGGTTTGAGCAATGATGATTTCCTGAATCTGATTTGAGCTTGCCGACCGGCTGATTTGCTATTTTTGCTTTTTTCCCGCTGCAGATAGTGGCATTTCAATAACATCCCGATACATCTTCTGCGATTCTATCTGGACCTCTCGCCGTGCTTCATCGATTTGAGTGCGGTGTTTTTCCAGGAGCGACACAACAAACGGATCGATCGAGCCGTTTGCGGTCATGGTTTTCAGCACGCTGCTTACCTGGTCGGGCGGCATTCCCGGGCGATAGGGGCGGTCTTCGGAAACGGCGGTAAATATATCCGATACGCCCATGATACGCGAGCCCAGAGAGAGGACGTCGCCGGTATGATGGAATGGATAGCCTTTCCCGTTGAGCCGTTCATGATGAAAGGCCCCCCAGGTGTTGATCGTATCGAAATCTTCGAGTGTGTCAAGGATTCGGTAGGTGTAATATGTATGGGCACGCACCACATCGAATTCCTCTTTGTCGAGCTTTCCCGGTTTTTCGAGGATTTCTCTGGGGATTGCGAGTTTGCCGAGGTCGTGAAGATATCCTGCAATCCGCATATACTCGCACTCCCGTTGTGAGAACCCGGCAAATCGGGCCAGTGCAGCCGCTGTTGCGGCAACGCCGGCCGAATGGGTTGCCGTGAATCTACTCCGGAAATCGATGATGCGGGCAAAGAAACGGGCCAGCTCGTTTAATTGCCCTATGCTAAGAGTCAGTGTTTTCATGCGAACTTTCTGACGGAGAATCCGGTACGCTGTCGGTGAAACGGAATCGAGCCAGAAATACTCCTTCTCCGCGGCAGCCAGGAACGCATCGAGTACCTCCGGATGAAACATGCATCCCCGTTGAGCGGATATTTTTTCTTTGATTTCATCGGCCTGCCCTAAAATTCCCCGCTCATAATCGATACAAATTGCAATACGGTCGGCTGCATGAATGATATGGCTCTCGAGCAAGACCGGTTCACCATCATTTTCGCTTCCTGCTCCTTTGTTCCAGCAGCAGTGATGACGCCGTACTATATCGGCAATCCTCCGCAACGGCTCAAACAGCCGCAGCAGCGTATAACCCACCTCAGCATGTTCGCTTACATCACCGATATCAAAGGACATGGTTTCCAGACGCTCGCTCAGGGACAGCGCTCCCATATCGTGTACGGCCCCGGCAAGCACCAGATCTTTCCGCCGTTCATCATCGAGCCCCATCTCCGCACCAATTACCGATGCAATATAGGCGACCTGCTTATGATGATTTACCAGTGCCGGGCAGACCAGATCGGCTGCATCGGAGAGGCATATTGCCAGATCGAAAAGGGTGAGGTGAGGTTCTTTGATCACTTTTTTTCCTGACAGATAAAACCATTAAATCTGCTGAATTGGCAGAATATGATTATACCATTATTGTGGGGAATTTTGCAGGGATTAATACCATCAAGAATTACTTCAATCAGCTTTCATCTCACCCAGATTTTCATATTCAGTGATAATTGTACCTTTACGATCTTTCCTCATATCACTGACTCTCTTAAGGCAAAGCTGCACCTCCTGCCTGGTCATCACCGGAAATCCATGCGGAATATTTTTATATTTCAATCCCTTCTGTTGCGAGAGGCGATTGTCAACGAATTTCCGGTGTTTTATTATCCGTTGCGCCAGCAAAGAGTTTGCGATTTTCTGTGAATTATACGTCTGATCGAGAACAACTCGGGAAAAGGCTTTGTCTATTTCGACTCCAATGCTGTTTCTTGCGCAGGCAAGCGCTGCGAGCATGGTTGTGCCGGTTCCCAGAAAAGGATCTAATACCGTATCGCCGTAGAGCGAATACATATTGATCAGCCGGTATGCCAGTTCAAGCGGATAGGCCCCGCTTCGCTCGCGTAAATCGCTATGGACAAGCCTTTGTGTCGTGCCTTTGAAATCCCAGACATCCGAAAACCAGGTATTGCGCTCTTCCCGGAAAAAAGCGCTTTCCATACGGCGCTGCTTAGACTCTTCGGATTTGAATATCTTTTTCGCTCCTTTACGGAAAATGAGAATGTATTCGTGTTCCAGAGTGACATATGCCCCCGAGGGAAGCATGCCCGAACCCATGAATTTGTTGGGAGCATTGGTCTGCTTTCGCCAGAGTATTACCGGAAGGCAATCGAATCCGAGATTGCGGAATGAGGTTATTATTCTCGAATGGTTCGAGTAGAGTTTGAACCTGCCGCCAATTGTCCGGACAGCATCACCGATATTAACGCAGGCAAAGGAGCCGTCTTTAAGTACCCGATACGCCTCTTTCCATGTTTTGTCAAGCTCTTTGTGCATGGTTTCAAAGGCCAGATCACCGTTTTCTTTTTCTAACGCCTTTTTCGTGTCGCTGGAGAGTGCGGAAAAGATCTCATCCCACATCCGGATCATTGGATAAGGGGGTGAAGTGACAACAAGGTCGATGCTGTTGTCGGGTATAGAGTCCAATTTGCGGGAGTCCGCTGTAATGATTTTATGCGTTGTTTGCATCCGCCGACTTTTCCATTTTTTCGTGAATTGACGTTACTTTGCGCAACCGGGCCGGTTTATAAATATTACCTTTGTATCGGATGTCTTCCT
>WJLZ01000019.1 GCA_014728215.1 Chitinivibrionales bacterium | reverse complement strand
GAGGTGGAGCCGGTTGAGGTGGAGCCTTTTCTTCTTCATCAAAAGGCACCGGCTGAGGGTTGAGAACAATTCTTTTTGGGGAAGTAACTTCCTCCGAGTTTTCTTGAGAATCGGTGTCAGTTTCCATGGCATCGAGAAATGATTCAAAACTATCGTGTATTACCTCATGTTCCAGACTCATTTCTTCGTCTGAAAGGTTCGGCAGGGAGGCCGAATCTGCATTGCCGCTTATTATTATCAGGTACTCACGAAGTTTTTTGCCGTAACGATTAGCGTAATAGTTAACTTTCTCAAGACTGCTGTGGTTGTCGAAAATTGAAGCGAGATAACGATCGTTATCAATTACCGTTATATGAATATGTTTGCTTTTTCCTTTATGAAACATAGTACTGAACTGAGATTCGCCAATAAGGTTGGCTATGGTTACCGTCGCAGCAAAGCTACCGGTTATCAATGCCGCCACCGACATGGTATCGATGGTCTTGGTAGAGCCCTGACATGTAAGAAGCTGTCCCTCTTTATTGGTAAGAAATGCGCAAACAACCTGTGAATCTTTGATAAATTGGATTAGAATATTATTAAGCTTCTCCAGGTCTTCCTGATATAGAATTAAATCATTCATCAGGATCTTTTCTTCCAAAGAGTTTTGAGAAGAGGGTGCCCTTTGGTCCTTTTTCTCGAGGATTTGTCGGTTTTTTACTTTTCTTTCGCGGACGCTCGGTATTTACTGATGTGAAATACATCGGCGTATCATCATCACTTCTGTTCGGCGCCTGCGGTTTTGGATTGGAAGACAGGTTCGGGGGCACAGATTTGTCCTGCGATGATTGAGCATCATAGACATCATAGTCGTTTTCGTTGTTTTGAGGGTTGTATGTCTCAAAATCGCCGCTATCAGCCTGAGGTTGCTGAGGTTGTGGTGTCTGCTGAGGCTGAGATTGAGTAAATGCCTGTGAAGGGTCCTCAAAAGCTAAAGGAGATGACTGCGTTCCGGGAGTATTTTGCTGCGGAGGCTGAGCGGTGCCTTGCTGTTTTTGTTCTATCTCTCTCTGATATCGTTCTATTTCGAGATCCAGTTCAGTTTTCTCTTCTTTATTTGGAGCTGGAGGAGGAGTATTCATCGCCAGCCGATTCTGCTGTCCGGACATTGATTCAAGATCGAACGTATTCTGATCGGCGGGAGGAGACCCTGGAAAAGATGTCTGAGGTTTTTGGGGTTGTTGTGAATCGGGTGCATAGCTGTTGGGTTCCCGGCTGTTTTGCTGGTCGGGGCCGGATGATGCAAAAGGTGATTCAAATTCCAATGGCGGTGGCGTTTTCGGCTGTTGTGGACGATTACCTTGAGACTGATTATAATTTCCGCCGCTTACAAAGGGATCGTTTGCAGGAGGAGACCACCGACGAGTTGGTTGTTGTGGCTGTTGTGGTGGTGGCGGAGGAGGGGGGGCCTGAAAGTTCTGCCGCGTCTGCTGTGGCTGCACCGGAGGTGGTGTTGAAGGCCTGGGGCGAGGCGGAACCTGGCTACCGGGTCGGGATGCCGTCCCCGGCCGGGAATACTTCTTATTGAGCTGATCAATTACAATTTTACCGATTTTTTTAAGGGATTCGAATACACCGCTACTCTTGACCGCTACCGCTTCGTTCCATGGATAATTTGCCGTGTTCATTGCTTGCTGCAACTGTTCAATCGGCAAAGCATCAGGTAAATCACGTTTGTTGTATTGAATAATTATCGGAATGTTCTCTTTTTGATAGCCGTACTCAGCAAGGTTGTCGAGAAGGTTCTGAAAACTTTCAATGTTTTCGTCTGTTTTTTTCGACGAGGAATCTGCAACAAAAACGATACCGTCAACACCCCTGAGAACAAGTTTCCGGGTGGCATTATAATAAACCTGACCGGGAACGGTATAGAGCTGGAACTTTGTCGAAAATCCCTTTATTTTACCCAGATCCAAGGGAAGAAAATCGAAAAACAGGGTGCGGTCGGTTTCGGTAGCCAGTGAGACCATGTTGCTTTTATTATCGACGGGTATTCGTTGGTGAATTACTTGAAGATTGGTAGTTTTTCCGGATAATCCGGGGCCATAATATACTACCTTTACACTGATTTCTTTCGCGGCATAATTAATTGACGCCATGGAATGATTCCTTTTTTATGAAAATGGAAAATTCATACTTGTTGCAGATAAGAATGCCCTATCAACAAAATAGTTCTTACTCGGAATACATGCAAGACATGGATATATAACTATTATATATTGTAACAACTTGTATATCAAATTTCATTACAGAATTTCAGGAAATGATATATTGGCTTTTCTGAGTGTTTTTAGTGTCTCATTTTTTACATATCCCTGCTGCTCCAACTCGTTGAGTCTTTGGGGCGGTTCGCCTTTTTGTGCGGCAAATTGTACTGCAGCTATTTTCGTCCGTTTCCTGGCTTGCTCCACCTCTTGCCTGATTTCAATAAGCCGGGCTTTTACTGTTTTTTCGGCAAAGAGCACTTTCGGTAAAAGTAAAAAACCGCATAAAAAAAGCAGAATAAAAACTACGCTGGCTATAAGTACCGCTACCGTGGTCTGTGATGTCTGTTGAGCATTACGGGTACGGTTATGCTCTTGTTTCATGAATGCCCGCACTTTTTCGGCCGATACCTGCACGATTTTGCCATTCTGTAAGGCGAGAAACAGAATTTCATAAATGCGGTAGGTAGAAAAAAACGTCCCGCTTCCCAGATCTCCCGTCGAGGTGGTTCCGTCCAGATGAGACAGAACATAGCTTTCCGGGTCCGTAATGGGGGAATTGTCGGGATTTATGGCTGTAGCGCCTTTTTCGGTAGGAACAAACACCGATCCGGGATGAATTACCTCTTTCATTCGCTGCCATTCATCGAGACGTCGCATGGCCTCCATTGTAATGGCATCGGGTGAAAAGGCGATGTTTCCAATACAGTACTCCTCGGGTCGTTTTATGGGTACGAATTGATAGTTGCCTTTTTGCCATGTAAAGAGGCTGCAGGCAAGATCCTCGAGGGTTATCTGAGCAAGAGTATAGAGTTCTTCTTCCGATATGTATTGAATTCTAATGAGAACATCACATAATATTCGCGTATTGCTTTTGCAGTAGTTGATAAACTCGGTGATCTTTTTTTGAGGATAACCTTTATGATATAGCAGATAATTAACCAGTATCGAAATCATGTTTTCGCTGGAAGTACCGGCATCTATTATAGTTCCATTGTAAAAAATAACGAAACCTTCACGGCCCCCATCACTAAGCAGCAGTCTGCCACTTTTTCGCTGTTGTCCGATAAGCTGAAATATATCGGGAAGAGCGAATTCTTTCAGACTTCCACTGAGTGCCATAATGTCATCCTTTTTTCAATTCTTTGGTATAAACTGTCAGTATTCGAGCAATCGAAATGATATGATAACCTATTGGAATAATCATGAGAATTGCTGCAAAATTATGCATTACATATTCGGGGTAGTTAAAATCTGAGGTGAAAAACCATATATACGAAGCATAGGTCAGCGACGTAAACAGTATCCGGAAAATATCTGCAATGTGTAATTTTGTCGAATGGTAGAGCGAACCAAATCCGGGGAAGATGATATTAAGAATCAGGGCAATTATTAAATCAGTACGGCGGCGTTTGATAAGGATCGATGATTGCATGTGATTAAGCAACGCCGGGTCGGTGATGTCAGTCATTTCTTCGGAGCAATGAGTGCATACACCTTTTCGTAAACATCGTCTGCACACCGGAACTCCACAGAGCTTGCAGGAGTATATTTTCGGTGTCCCAAGTTTATAGCCGATGATCAGGAGTACAATAAATAAAATGGATGTTATTATCATATAGGTGCGGGGGCTAAACCCTAAAAACTTCATGCCCCATCGGACCTCTGTGGTATTCCAGTTTCCGCTGTAGCGGGGCCAGACCGTTGTCCAGAAGTATTTGTAGCCATAGTCGGGCTGAAGGAAATGTCGGATTTTGGGCCAGTTGCCGGAAAAATAATCATCGTTTTTCTTTACAAAAGAACTTATTTTGTGGCGGTTCCTTTCTCCTGCCTGTTCGATAAGGTCGATCCCTTCAATAATTTTCATTTCCCCGAAATAATAGAGGCAGGGATTGAAAAAACTTGCTTCAAGTTCGGGAAAACGATTGAGGCAGGTAGAGTAGAAATGATTGGCCTTATCAAGGTTATCGGTATAATAGGCTATGTTGCCGGCGGTCAACAATGCTACAGGATCGTTGGGTTTAAATTCTAATGCTTTGCGAATATGGTAGTCGGCTGCGGAAAGGTCTTCTTCCTTGATTGCATAAATGGATGCGCTGGTATGAGCAAGATAATCATCGGGGTTTTTCTTGATATGGTTCGTTATTGCAAAGTCAAGTGCCGGGTAATAGCCTTCATCGCATGCCTTCCTGAAAAGACTGAGGGTGTTTGTCGAATAGGTCGGTTGTATAAACATGTCGTGAATTCTGGTTTTAAAGGGCAGAAAAATGAGTACGCCAAGACAGATACCGGCAATAATCTTGTCGCGATTTGTATAATATCGCCATGCAAGCAGGGCATTAAACCAGAGAAAGGGCACAATACCGAAAGATGCAAAGCCGGAAAATATGAGAAGACTATAAAATTGTTTCAGTCGAGGAGGGACTTGGGGTGGGAAACGTTCGGAAAATGAATGTAGAGCATGGCTGATATATTTGAATGTGATTGCAAAAAACAGCGCCAAGATAAAAATCAGAATCCCTTCGGAGAACCACGCAAACAAATGCTCGATTAAAGCAAGCTGGGTGGTCCAGGAATTCCTCAAGGTTCGAAAAAACAAGAGAAATCCGGAAGAGATTTCGCCGGATTTCAATGGTAGTCCTTTGAGAATGCTGCGCACGCCGTTCCATGCAAAATGTTTGTCGAAGTTCGCAGCCCAGGCGTAACAGGCGCTGTCCGACAGCACGAAATCAGTCTCTTTCCCGGAATGAACATAGGAAAGCAAGGATTGTGAAATGAGCGGCGCCGATTGAGCACCCTGCGTAATGAAGATTTTTTCGAGTTGATGAAGACTGCTCGTTGCCCATTTGGCTATACCGAACCGGTTAAATTCTACGAAAAGAAGCCAGGTCTTTCCTGGATGTGAGGCCGCAAGATCCAGTGCCTTTTGAAAATAGCTGTCGGCGTAACCATTAAGGCTGTCGGATTTATTACCAGCCCTGGCACCGGGTATTAATACAAGACCTGAGAAAAAGCTGAACCAGGGATTATTATATTCCTGAAATTTTAAAAGCTTTTTTCCGAGAGCGATCCTGTCTTTTTGACTCCCTAATCCGTAGTGCTCATCAGGCCTTTTCAATTTCAATCTTCGGCAGTAATTATCCCGCTCAATACAAGCATCTTTTATATCCTCTTCCCAGAATATCGGGAGTATTTCAAAAGCCGATAGCGGAATAAAAGAGATGATCAGGAAAAAAAATACGCACCGGAAAGCATTGTGTATTCCTGGTTTCGAGACATAGTTATTCATGCTGTATTAAGAGTTCTCCTTTGGAGAATGCACGCACTGCTCCGGCATTCTAAGATATTGCAAATGAACACTATACATTAAAAGTATACTATATTCAGCATCTGTTCTTCCATAACTATACAATTATAATCATAAATTGAAAAGGGATATTTGCGCGCATACAGACGAACATACAGGTAAGTCGGCGAATAGAATGAAAGGGGATAAAAAGCAGAGGGAAGGCGTAGCTAATCTCATTGCAGCCGGAGATATGCCTGATATGCAGGTTTATGTTTGCACTACAGATTTTTTCCGTAGTTATTTTTCGAGCTGTTCGCCTCTGACAAGATCTTCGTAAGTTTCACGAAGGCGGATAAGTCGGGATGAATCGTTTTTCACAAGGATTTCACATGCCCGGGGACGGGAGTTGTAATTCGATGCCATTGTAAAGCAATAGGCGCCCGAACTCAATACAGCGAGAATGTCACCTTCCTGTGCGGCCTGGAGTTCACGATCTTTGCCGAGATAATCAGCCGATTCACAAATCGGTCCGACAACATCAACTGTACGCATTGTCGTTTCATCGACGGATTTGACAGGAGATATTTTGTGGGATGCCCCATAAAACGGTGGGCGTATATTGTCACTCATTCCGGCATCACAAATATAAAATGTCTTGCCGTAGGACTCCTTTATGTAAACAATTTTGGTCAAAAGTACTCCCGAATTACCCATAATATACCGTCCGGGTTCGACGATCAAACGGCATCCGAGTTTTTCGAGGTAAGGACGAACTAATTCGGCGAATTGAATCGGAGTAAAGGGCTTTTCATCAGTATAGGTAATACCGAATCCACCGCCGATATCGAGGGTTTCGATAGCAATACCGTTGTCTCGTAACCGTGTAATAAGACCCGAAAGTACTTCCAGACCCTGGCGATAAGGGTCCAGGGTGAGAATTGGTGATCCAAGGTGAACATCAATACCAACAGGTCGGATATTTGGAAGTTCTTTGGCTCGGGCATATAATCGCTCTGCATCGTTGAATGGTACACCAAACTTGTTGCCCTTTTTGGCTGTAGTGGTAAAATGATGTGTGCGGGCATCAACATCCGGATTAATCCGAAAGGCAATCGGGGCAATTTTACCGAGTTTTTCTGCGACAGCTGAGAGTGTATTCAGTTCAGCCTCAGATTCGACATTGAACATCCGTATTGAGCTTTTAAGCGCATATTCCATCTCTTGAACCGTCTTGCCAACACCTGAATAGACGATGTTTTCCGGAGATATGCCTGCTTTCAATGCTCGATATAACTCACCTCCGGAAACAATATCGGCGCCGACCCCTCGTTGGGCCATAAGCTGTAAAATGCTCAGGTTGGAATTTGATTTTACCGAAAAACAGATTTGAGAATCGAAGCTTTCCAGTGCTCCCTGGAGCATTTCAATTTTAGTGCAGATCGCTGCTGAGCTGTAAATAAACGATGGAGTGCCGTATTCTTCTGCAAGCCTTGAAAGTGGAATGTTTTCGCACAAGAACTCATTATTTTCCCAATGGAAATTATTCATTTCTCAAACCTGTTAATGTAAAATGAAGATGACTGGACAGGAAGTGTGATTATTTTATAGAAAACTACTTTGCAAGACTTTTTACATGCCTGTAAAGCTTTGCTTTTTTATTTGCTGCATTGTTCTTATGAATAATATTCTTTTTCACGCTTTTGTCGAGCACTGAAATCGCTTTTTGCAATGCCGGAGCAGCGGTTTCGTTGTCGTTGGAGGTTAATACATTACGGAGGGCGGTCCGCATTGTGGAACGGGCCATTCTGTTTCTCAGGTTGGCTTTCTTTGCTGTGCGCATTCTTTTCTCACATGATTTATGCTGGGGCATTCATGCACTCCTTTATTATTGGAATAAATTTTAATATTTTATATATATGGCAGATTCAAAACTTCTTAAGATAATATATAATGATTAATAATGTCAAACACTAAAATAAACAAGCCGATAAATACTTTTCAGGAAATCTGTGGAGCGCTCCATCTGCATACTCAATTCTCAGACGGCGGTGTCGATATACCCGAACTGATTTCAGCAGCTCAGGAGGTCGGACTTGATTATCTTGTCGTAACCGACCATATGTCGCTTCAAGCGAAAAATGAGGGATTTGAGGGATTTAATGACGGTGTCTCTCTTGTGGTAGGGTATGAACATCAGGACATCCACAATCGGAATCATTACCTTGTGATCGGTTCGGATACCATTGCAGCGGAAAAGGAGAATGTTCAGGGGTATATTGATGAGATAAAACGGTCAGGGGGGATCGGATTTATCGCTCATCCTGCAGAAAAACGCCATTATTTCCAGGGATTACCATCATATCCCTGGACCGAATGGTCGGCTGGTGGGTATGACGGCATCGAGATTTGGAACCAAATGTCCGATTGGGTTGAACATTTAAAGAACTGGCAAAGCTTTATTCGCATACTGTTTCCGCGCCGATTGATGGCCGATGTTCCTGTAGAATTGCTAAAGAAGTGGGATGAATTGAATCGGAGCCGCTTTGTTGCTGCGGTGGGCGGGGTTGATGCGCACACGCGACGATACGGTCTGGGATTGGTACATCTGACCATATTCCCGGTAAAAGTTGAATTGAAAGGAATACGAACCCACTTATATCTCAACCGGCCCTATCCGGCACGGAATGATGATACCACAAAGAAGATGATTATCGGCGCCCTCAAAAACGGGCACTCATATGTAAGTAATTATCGACGGGGTGATGCCCGGGGAAGCCGGTTCTTTGTGCATTATGATGATGGCTCCTTTTATTGTCCCGGTATCCAACCGGAAATACCGGGACGGCCGGTGTCGTTTGAAGCAAGCGTACCCGAAAAGGCCGAAATAAGATTACTGAGAAATGGAGAGGTTTGTGCTTTTCATAAGGGCCGTAGGGCAAATTTTCCTGTTTCCGAAAAAGGTGTGTATCGCATTGAGGTCAGGAAGAAAAATTATGCCTGGATATATACAAATCCTTTTCCGCTCTGCACATATCCCGTTCCCTGACAATTTAAGATGTTTTTGCTTGTAATCGTATGGATTAAGAGCAAGTTATGAATGAAATCCTGCTCATGGTATTCAAGTTTCTTGGTCGAATAGGAGGCAGAGTTTATATTATACAAAATGAGCTGTTGATGGGAAAGGATCCGTTTATTGAAAGCAGTTTTTGCTAAACTTCTCGATTGTTTTTTCCTGCTACGAATTCCCTTACTTGCACCTGTATGGACAATACTGATTCTGGGGTGGATTACCGGAAATGAGCATGCCCATCTTGGTGGGATTTTTTCCGGTAACGGTTCTCTTCTTTATTCAGAAGCCCGACTCTGGCTGGCCCTTTTCGGATTTTCACTCGTTGTTGCCTGGATATATGTGGTTAATCAGATTGCAGATATCGAAAGTGACAGAATCAATAAAAAACTGTTTATTCTTCCCTACGGATTAGTGTCAGTCCGAACCGCGTGGGTCCTGGCCGCTGTTTGCGCGCTGACCGGTTTGTTTGTGTCCTTTTATTTTGATCTGATAATGTTTCTGTTATTTGCCGCCGGCCTCGTACTCGGCTATTTATACGATCTCCCGCCGGCAAGCCTGAAAAACAGGGCATGGGGAGGGACGATAGCGTGCTTTTTGGGACATGGTGTGTTGACCTATCTTGTTGGATGGTATGCCGCGCAATACGATCAGAATCTTGTTGTAAAGATTCCATCCATACCACCCATTAATTCTAACCTCTGGATACAAGGGCTTTTAGCGTCCTTTTCCGCCGGTTTTGCGAATGCGGCAATCTTTGTCACCACTACTATCCCCGATGCATCGGGAGATAAAGCCACCGGTAAAAAAACATTTTGTGTTGCCTATGGAGAAAAAAAGACCGCAATTGCCGCAACTGTTTTCTGTGCTCTTGCCCTTGTCTTTTGTTTCTTTCTACAGTATAATCCATGGGTAATGATTGTTCCTGCGGTAGTAAGTCTGGTGTTGTTTATATATCTCATTGTTTCCACCAACAGAAGCATGGCTTTCAAGGCCTTTAAATGGCCGGTATTTTTATTGTCGGCTTTTGTGGTATTTTATATTCCGTTATACGGAGCTCTTATTGTTGTAACATTCTTTGGAAGCAAGCTTTATTACCATCTCAGGATGGGTATCAACTATCCTACATTCAAGGCACAATAGCACTCCTCCGAACAGATGATCATATGAATTTCGGGGTAAAACTTATCGATGCGCTCTTTATCACCCGACCGGTAGTCCTGGTCACCGTATGGGGATTTTCGGTTCTGGGGTATTGTCGATGCTTTTTTTATTATCGCTCTGTACCATTATCATCCTTGTGGCAGTCGGCACATTTCAGCAGCTTTTTCTGGATGATTGTCTTTTCCTTTTCGGTGGCTGCGGTATTTGTTTTCAATCAGATTGCAGATTATGAAGTCGACAGGGAGAATGACGGTTTTCCACTCTTAATTAATACCGGTTTTTCAAAACAGGACGCATTCCTTATTGCATCGGTTTTCTGGGGACTATCGATAGCGATTATTTTTTTCTGGGGAGACCCCCGCCTGGTCTACTTTTCCCTTCTCGCAGGCATTCTCGGAATAGTGTACAGTTTTCGCCCTTTTTATTTTTCAGGAAGACCTCTGGCCGATTTTCTCAGCAATGCCCTCGGATATGGCGTTGTCGCCTTTGGGGTGGGGTGGATACTTGCTTTGCCGAATAATCAGTTAGTCTTCGAGGACTACCTCATTAATTGCTTTCCCTATTTTCTCCTTATGTGTTCGGGTTCCATAAGCTCGACACTTTCGGATATCCCGGGCGATAAAGAATGTGGAAAAATCACAACGGCGGTATACCTTGGAGACCATAGAGCACATCTTTTAGCAACACTTTTGCTTGCAGGAGCAGGAGTCTCGGCATTTTTTGTGAAGGATCTGTTTGTTCTTATTATTACTGCAATCAGTTTGCCTCTTTCCATTTATTATTTTTTTGTAAAGACTCGGGCGGTTACGGAAGCTACCTATAAAGTCAACGGTGGGCTTATGATGGCCGCTGCCGGAGTACTCTTCCCTGTCTTTGGTTTGAGTGGTATTACGATTTTTATTGCTACCAGGCTGTATTTTTCTATTCGACATAAAGTACGGTATCCATCACTGCTACCCGCGGATTCGATCAATGAATAAATTTTTGATACTCCTGCTGCTCGGAATAACACTGAGCTACGGATTCACCCTTCCGGAATCGAAAAAGAAGTGCGCCAACACCGTTATCGAGAAACTGATAGCCTGCCGGTTCAAAAAGGCTTTTGCCCAGATCGATTCTATGTCAAACCATGCTCCCGATGACCCTCTGGGTCCTTTTTTGCATATGTACGGTATCGGTCTACAGGACCTCGATCTTGATCGCCGGACCGATTCTGCCGGATTTTTGCAATCTTACAATAAAACGTTGAAGTTGATTTCGGAAATGGAGCAGAAAAAGGATACAACCTCATACAGTAAAACTCTACGCGGCTTTACCAAAGCAACCTATTCTGCCTACTGCCTTCGTAATAAAGAATACGGAGCGGGTGTCCATGTTGGGCTGGAAGCGATTCGAGACCTTAAAGAAGCCAAAGAAATGGATCCGGATAACAGTGACGCCGATCTTTACCTGGGACTTTACGACTATGCCAAAGGTGAATTACGAAAACAGTTATGGTGGGTGTTGTTCTGGTTCCCGGGATCAAAGGAAGAGGGTATTAAACAACTTGAGAATGCAAGTGATAATTCTCAGATATCTTCATTAGGAGCCGATCTTGTCCTGGTGGATATTTATATAACCGAAAAAATGTATGGCAAGAGCTGGAAACTGATACGATCACTTGAGACTAACTATCCCACCAGCAGATATATCCTCTGGAGCAAGGCGAAATATTTTCATATGCAGGAGCAATACAGCAAAGCTGCACAGGTTTATCGGCGGTTATGCGAATTATACAGTTCGATTCCTAATGCAGGACGGAGTGTGTTATCGGGAAAAAGCAAACAGGCGCATATGCTTTTTCTCGACAAAAAGTACGACGAATCGATGCAGGTGTGCAGAGAAATTCTTAAGGAAGCAGACTCGTGGGATGATCCCCGGGTGCAGGAAATAAGAAAGGACGCCGAAAAATTGATCCGGGATATCAAAAAAAATGATAAAAGTTAAAAAAAATGTTTGTGATGTCTGTGGTACATGTATCAGGATATGTCCTGAAGACGCCTTGCTGATCATCGGAGAGCTTTCGTGTGATGAAACCAGGTGCACTTCCTGCGGAAGGTGTGTAAAAATATGTCCGTTGGGAGCATTGAGTTGCGAAAAGCCGGAGTAATGCTTTTGGTTTAAGACTGTGGGGCGGAATTTTTCACAGGATGTTTATAAAATATGAAAAAATATGATATACTTGTTGTTGGGGCGGGGCCGGCCGGTTCGATGGCGGCCAGGGCTGCTGCCGAAGGCGGGCGTTCTGTTTGCATTCTCGAGCGCAAATCCCGGGTTGGAATTCCGGTTCGATGTGGTGAAGGCATAGGTATGAAAGGCTTTTCCCGCCATTTGGAGCTTCGCCGGGAATGGGTTAAAGCGACAATCAAATCGTTCCGAATGATATCACCCGCCGGATATCGGGTAGATTTTAAAAATTTTCATAAGAATGTTGACAAAAGCTTTGTCGTCGATAGAGAATTAATGGATGCCGATCTTGCGAAAGATGCTGTAAAAGCCGGGGCCGAATTGCACTGTAATACGCCGGTGGTATCAATTGAAAGACACGCAAGCGGTATGTACGAATGTATTACGCCCGAAGAACGGTATACAGGATGGTGTGTTATTCTGGCTGAAGGTATAGAATCCCGGCTGGCACGGAAGTTTGGATGGCGCACTTCGTTATCATTCGAAGACATCGAAAGTTGTGCATTTACCCGTATCTATGATTCGAAAATCGATTCGGATACCATGGAATTGTATTTAGGGAGTCATGTTGCACCCGGCGGATATGCCTGGATCTTTCCCCGTGGGGATGGGAGTGCAAATGCCGGTCTGGGAGTTTTAGGCACTTTGAGCGGTCCGGGAAAGGCAGAGAAATACTTGAAAAAGTTCATAGCGGAAAAGTTTCCCGGGGCCCGAAAGGATATAATTCATTGTGGAGGTGTTCCGGTAGGGAGATGGATAAGGCCATTATATCGTGACGGAGTAATGATCGTTGGTGATGCCGCATCCCAGGTCAATGCTCTGAGTGGCGGCGGTATCGCTTATGCTCTTCATGCTGGAACATTGGCCGGCAGGGCAGCCGCCCGGGCCTTTAAAAAGGACCGCTTTGATGCCCGCGGCTTAAAAGAATACCATAAACAATGGGCGCGGTTTTTCGGCAAATACCAGGATCGTTCCTATGCAGTGAAAAAAATGGTAATTGATTGCTACGATGATAAATTTTTTGATAAGACCGCTCTTTCACTTATGAAAGAAGATCCCGAACGACTCAATACAATCCGGTTTGCACTCAAAGCCTTTGCCGGGCACCCGATTGTGTTGCTCAAGTCTCTATTGTTATTCAGGTAGGAAGATTATGCAGGGAATATTGCAGCGTATCAGTAAAATCGAGGAACTCCCGACCCTTCCCAGAATATTATTTCAGGTGCAGTCGATCGTTGATTCTGATGAAGGTGATGCCAAACGGCTGGGACGTGTTATTGAACAGGATCCATCATTAACAGCCAAAGTACTCAAGGTTGCGAATTCGGCGTTTTTCAGTTCACCATCCCACAGAATTTCATCAATCCCCCTGGCCGTCACCCGTATCGGTTTTAACGAAGTACGAAATCTTGCCATGGCGGTAAGTCTGATCCGGGAATTTTCTCCCCAGTCAAATGATCTTGATTATAAAAAATTCTGGCACCATTCGGTTGCTGCCGGGTACCTTGCGCAGGTAATTGCCGATCATGCTCAAGTGGTGATGCCGCAGGATGAACGGTACCGATGTTTTTTGGCCGGATTGCTCCACGATATCGGTATTTTAATTTTCGATCAATTTTTTCATTCCGAATTTCTTCAGATTATCCGGTATAGTGAGATGTCTTCCTGCTCTTTTCTCGAAGCCGAACGGGTAGTCGCCCGGAAAGATGCCCATCCCTTTGTTGGAGGGACGTTGCTTGAATTGTGGAAAATGGATAGTATTGTCATTTCCGGTGTCCGTTTTCACCATGATCCCGGTAAGGCGGCTCAGGCCCAGCAGAATATTGCTTCGGTTATTTTCCTGGCCGAGTATATTCTTTGCAGCAAAGAAAAGGACCCTTTCGAAGGAACCGTTACCGATGGCTTTTCTGAATGTGTGAACAACCTTGGTATTACGGAAGATTTATGGGGACAGCTTCTGAATAAAGCCGAGACTGAAATGGAAAAAAGTTATGAAATTATTCATGATGAATCATCGGGCCTGCTCAGGCCGGTATAAAAAACGCACTGCTCTCCGGCAATGTTAACGCTATGGCTCCACGCAGACAGGAAATAGAGGTTTCAATCACTCCTGATTCCATGTCGGCCTTTATTTCCGGCAGTGTCAATTCACCGCCGAAACATGAGGCTGCAGTACAAAGGATCAACAAGGCGTTGAGTGATGAAGGCGTTGTGTATGGGGTAATAGACGACCTGGTGTTTTCGGCTGCAAAGGAGATCTGCGAAAACGGGCATATTGATGCTGCACTGGTCGCCGCTGGTGATTCGCCTGCTCCGGCCACCACTCCCGGAGCATCGTTTATTGTAAAGACGTATGATAGTTCCCGGTTCCCGCAAACACTCATATCCGCTTCCAAAGCGGTCTATTCACATATCAGAAAGTATATAGAAGAACCCTATATTGTTAAAAAAGGGACTGTTGTCGGCAGATATGAAGACAGCCATCCGGAAAAACCGGGAATAAACGTTCGGGGTGAAACTGTTCCGCTGACATTCTGCTCCGGAACTCTGCAGTCGGTGAATTGCATTGAAGGAGGTCTTTCCTATAATGATTCGACCCGTGAAATTACCGCCCTCAAAAGGGGCATAGTTTTAACATCAGGTAATCGATGCCGGTTGCTTCCGGTAACAATGCACGGCGCCTTTTCTCTTGATATTTCTTCTGATAAGTGTAGTGCTTTTGTGGAAATATATCCTGCCGGTCCCAAGGGCAAAAATCCTTCACAACAAGACATACTCGATGCATGCAGAAAATCGGGAATTGTGGGGCGTCTTGATAAAAAGATCCTCGAAAAAACCTTGGCCGGTCTGGATCCGGAATCTGCAGTTCAAAGGATTAAAGTTGCCGAGGGAAAATATCCTGTGGATGGTGAGGACGGCAGGATAGAGTACAAGGTTAATCTGAATTTTTCCCAAAAGCCAAAAATTCTTCCCGATGGACGGGCAGATTACTACAGTATTCATGTTTTTGAAAATGTTGTCAAAGGCCAGGACCTTGCCCGCATAATTGCACCTAAACCGGGAATTGTGGGTGCCGATGTCTACGGGAATCCTGTTCCTGCTATGAGTGGCTCTCCGGTTTCGATCAGGCCCGGGAAAAATATAGTACAAAACAGTAATGATCATTCTCAATGGATTGCTGCACAAAATGGCCATGTGTATTTCAGAGACGGACGTCTTGTGGTTGAGGAAGTACTTCGCATTGAGGGTGATGTTGATTTCCATACGGGAAATATCACCTTTGTTGGAGATGTCGAAATTTATGGAGACGTGCATGCAGGATTTTCGGTTGCCGCTGACGGTAATATTCATATCTCCGGCGTCGTTGAAGATGCTGTTGTTGAATCGCAACAGAATGTTATTCTCAAATCCGGATTCATCGGCATAGGTAAAGGATATATTACTGCAGGTAAAGACGTTGTTGTTTCCTATGTTCGTAATCAACGGATCCTTGCTCACAATACAATCATGGTGGCGGGTGAAGTTATAGATTCTCATTTGTCGGCGGGCAAGAGCATCCTGGTCGAATCACCAAAATCTTGGATTATTGGAGGACGTTCAATCGCAAAAGAGCTCATACGGACCCATCGTATCGGCAATACCTCGGGGGTCTTTACAAAAATTGATGTGGGTGTCGATTATTTTATTGAGGAAGAAATCCAGGAGATTGCCGGAAAGATTAAAAGTCTGAAAGAGGAGCGACGGGGTGCCGAACGAGGGTTGAAACAGCTTGCCGGTGAAGAAACATTACATGGGGGGCTTCCCAGGCAGAAGGGCGTTGTCCGGGCCCGGCTTGTGGCCCTTTGTTCTGATATCGATGAACAAATCGAATCATTACGTAACCGACGTATCTATTTACGTGATTCCCTCTACACTACAAAGGCAAGGATTGAAGTTGCCGGTACCGTATTTCGCAATGTTGCACTTTCTGTTGCCGGTTCCACATCGGTTATTCATGATGATATGCGGAGATGTCTCTTCTATTTTTCCCGCTCTCAGGTGAAAAAACGCTCTTTGTAATGAGAATATCCGATAATATTTTTATATTCCATCATACTCAGATATATATTTAAAACCTTTATTTTATCTGAAAACGATTCATTTAAAGGAGTTTGTCATGAGTAATGACCATTTAAAACGTACGGCAGATAATATTCGAATCCTTTCCGCAGCTATGGTAGAGAAGGCCAAATCCGGTCATCCCGGTGGTGCAATGGGTGGAGCCGATTTTATTGCAGTACTCTACAGTGAATTTCTACAGTTCGATCCGTCGAATTTCGCCTGGCAGGAACGTGATCGTTTCTTTCTGGATCCCGGACATATGTCGCCCATGCTTTATTCGGTTCTGAATCTTTATGGAGCTTTTTCAAAAGATGATATCCAGCAGTTCCGTCAGTGGGAAAGCCCGACACCCGGTCATCCTGAACTCGAACGCGAGCGGGGAATTGAGAATACATCGGGACCACTCGGCCAGGGACATGCAATGGCACTCGGGAATGCTCTCGCAGAGCGTTTTTTTGCCGCCCGTTTCGGTGAATGGATAGCCCATAAAACGTATGCCTATATTTCGGATGGTGGTGTCCAGGAAGAGATTTCGCAAGGGGTAGGAAGACTGGCCGGACACCTCGGGATCGGCAATCTGATCATGTATTACGATTCCAATGATATCCAGCTGTCATCCGAAACATCGATTGTTACCAGTGAAGATACTGCTAAAAAATATGAGGCATGGGGATGGGCTGTTGAGACTATCGACGGCCACGACATAGATCAGATCCGGGCTGCGCTGAAACGGGCCAACGAAGAAACCGATCGTCCGAGCCTGATTATCGGAAAAACTGTTATGGGAAAGGGTGCAGTCACCGAAAACGGCGAATCCTATGAGCGTGAGGTGTCAACGCATGGAATGCCGCTTTCCAAAGCCGGAGCCTCCTTTGAAAAAACCATCGGAAACCTCGGCGGTGATCCAAAGGATCCTTTTGCGATTTTTTCTGATGTTACCGAATTTGTCGAATCGGTGAAAAAAGAGAAAATTTCTGCTGCCAAAAAGAAACAGAATGCAAAGGCAAAATGGGTCAAGGAAAATTCGGAGCTTGCAACAAAGCTTGAGAAATTCATGGCTATGGAATTTCCCGAAATCGATTATAAAGCAATAGAGCAAAAAGCCGGCTGCGCAACACGAAAAGCATCCGGAGCAGTCCTTGCGGTATATGCCAAAGAAATCGAAAACATCATCGTTTCATCGGCCGATTTAAGCAACAGCGATAATACCGATTCTTTTCTCAAGAATTCCAAAGTACTGACTAAAGGCGATTTTTCCGGCAATTTCCTTCAATCAGGTGTTTCCGAGCTGACTATGTCGGCGGTAATGAATGGAATCGCTCTGCACGGCGGTATCGTGCCGGTATGTGGAACCTTTTTTGTTTTTTCCGATTATATGAAGCCGGCGGTACGCCTTGCGGCCCTTATGGCGCTTCGGGTTAAATATGTATGGACTCACGATGCTTTCCGGGTTGGTGAAGACGGTCCTACTCATCAGCCGATCGAGCATGAAGCTCAGATTCGTTTATTGGAGCAGTTCAACAACCTCAACGGCAACCGCGCCATGCTTGTCTTGCGGCCTGCCGACGGCATAGAAACTACCGTCGCATGGAAAGTTGCGCTCGAATACTCAACCGGTCCGGTGGCATTGATTCTCTCCCGTCAGAATATCAGCGATATCCCCGTATGCTGTGTATCGAGGTATGAAGATGCACTTGCGGCAGAAAAGGGCGCCTATACAGTGAAAAAAGTTGATGGAAAACCCGATCTCGTTTTGATTGCCAATGGATCCGAAGTCTCCACCCTGATCGAAGCATCATCACTGCTCGAATCGAAAAAATCGTTAAAAGTGCAGGTGGTGTCGGCAATCGCCGAGGCTTTCTTTCATGAGCAGTCCGAAGAGTATCAGGAAAGTGTCGTGCCCTTCGGTGTTCCCGTGTTTGGGTTAACCGCCGGATTGCCAGCTGCTTTAAGGGGACTTGTCGGACCTTTTGGTAAGGTCGTGGGCATGAAACGATTCGGAGCATCGGCTCCCTATAAGGTCCTGGATGATAAATTCGGCTATACTGCCGAAAATGTCGTAAAACAGGTCGAAATTTATCTTGAAGAATTTAAAACGACCATTACAAAGGTCAAGCAGCTTTAGGCCGTCGTACATAATACATGGTTTTTCAGGGAATTCTCAGTATTCCCGACGAAAAGAGCAGAAATAGCGACGTGGCGGTTCCGAAGGAAGGAGCCGCTACTTATAACTTACACGTTATACTTTCGTTTCTAAATCTGAAACTCAAACCACTATATTCACGTGCCGGATTTAAACCAGGAGGGCGGTATGAAAATCGGTGTGGTAAGCGACACCCATCGCAACAAAGAGTATCTTCGCAAAGTAGCAGACTGGCTCCAGCAAAAACAGCACATTTCAACACTGTACCACCTTGGTGATGATTATGAAGATGTTATTGAACTGGGCGATGAATATTTTGACGTAGTTCAGGTGCCGGGGATCTATAATCCGAAATATCGTGACGGCACCCTGGAGCCGAAAAAAATCGAGACGGTACAGGGATTGAGCATTATGCTGGTCCACAGCTTTGAAAAGGATGTTACTGAAAACGATAAAATACGGTGTGATATTATTCTCCATGGCCATACCCACCGGGCGGAGATAACTGTTAACGACGGTCTTCTCACCATGAATCCGGGGCATTTAAAAGGTCCCCTGGACAAAAAAACGCCCCCTTCTTTCGGGTTACTCGAAATAGCCGACAAAAATGTAAATGTTTCGATTTACAATCTCGATTTCGATTGTATCGATTCAATGGAACTGATACGATCGGAAAACAGACTTTATAAAGCTTAAGTTACTTTTTGAGGGGATCCGGCAACCATTACGTATCGCAGGATGCAAAAAAATCGTCCATATATTCGGTATATTTATCGCAGGTTTTGATGCGCCGGATATTTTTTAGGAGATTTGGCGTATCTGGAAATGAGTAAGCAAGAAGTGACCAGAGTTCCTTCATAATACCAAGAACATGCCTCCGGTTGTCTACAGCTTCGGAGTAATGATCGAAAAGATCATCATGAAAGCGCCCGAGTCGCCGCGTTTTATCAGGCACATTGATATCCCTGTTTTTAATTCGATAGGGGAGGAAAGGATCGGCGATTACCCCCCGGCCGATCATCCATGATTGTACCGAAGGAAATCTGCGGCTGTACTTGAGAAAATCATCATCCCTTCGTATATCCCCGTTATAGACAACTGAATGCTTGCATAAGCAAAGGCATTCCGAAAAAGCTTCGAGATCTACGCACCCCCTGTAAAGTTGTGCTCCTGTTCGAGGGTGGATAATGAGTTCGGAAAGAGGGTAGGCGTTAAAAAGAGGGATGAGCGTATGCAGCTCGGTCGGTGAATCGAGGCCGAGTCGAACTTTTATCGAAAGTTTAATCTCAAGGGACGGCATAACTCTGTCCAGAAACGATTCGATTATATCAGGAAAAGGGAGCAAGCCCGAACCACGCTTTTTTTTAGTAACCTGAGGAAAAGGACACCCGAGATTCCAGTTGATTTCGGTATATCCGAGTTCGGCGAGACATTTAGCCAGTATAATAAATGTATCGGGATCATTACCGATTACCTGCGGTATTAACGGCATGACGGTATTATTTTCAGGGAGTAAATCGCGGATATGCGTTCGGCGAACAACTCGTCCCTTTACCGTTGGAACAAAGGGCGAAACCGCCAGATCGATACCATCAAAATGAGTGGCATAGACTGTACGAAAAATATGACTGGTAATGCCGCGCAAGGGGGCAAGGTAGAGACTGTGTCGCTTCATTTCATTCTCATTGATGATTTTAAATGTCGATATCCCAGAAGAGTAAAAATACTGTTGTGAAGGGTGAATGGAGTAATAAAGGACGGCTGTGTTTACCTGCAAATCATTTTTGTGCCGGTCGGGCCACTGTCGTCGTTCTTTTCGGCTGTGAAGAATCAGGACTTCTCACCAAAGAAATCGAGCTGTGCGATTGCATTTCACCGGTGTCGGTTTTCATCTGCCCACTCGCTATGCTACAGGATTTAAAAAAGATCAAATAAATGTGGTATGAAATACTGCCCAATTCTTAATTTATTATAATAATCTGCTAACATGAGGATACCCAGCCTCAGGGCAACATCTATTGTGGCTTAGACTTACACATCTATCGTGACAAAGAGTGTCGGGTCGGTGCCGAAAAGATATGCAGTTGTCTATGATGCAGAATCTTAAAGCGCGTCAGGAGATTCAATGAACAGAAAGCAGGTTTCATTTCTTGTATCTGCAATTTTTAATAGTGCTTGCTTATGCACTATCATCTTAAATGTACCTCTTTTTGCACAGAGCAGACTCGATGATCTGAATGCAACAGAGCAGAACTTACAACAAGACATAACAGAGAATGAGATGGCGAGAGACTCTCTGCTGGCCCTGCAGGAAGAGGCGGTTGATGACAGCATTGCCGGGCAAGGCCGTGCATCAGAAAAAATCGCTGTTTTAAAAAAAGAAAAAGAGCATATAGACAGTACTGCACAAGCACAGGCCGCAGAGCTGAAATCATTACTTTCCAACAAAAAAGAGGCGAGAAAAAACCTTGAACAGGCCGAAGCAAAGAAGAATGATAAGCTTGCGGACCTGGCCCAAAAAATCGATGCCGCCCGGAAATCCCGTCATTCGTTGCAGCAAAACCTCGAAATTTATATTCACCGTCTTGATACTCTTCAAAAAGACAGCATCGCTCTGCAGGAAAAAATGACGGTGATTCTGGAATCGGGGGAAAAGAGCCGCAAAGAACTGGACTCACTGATACACGCTGAAGAAAAAAAACAATCCGAAGCGGATTCAGGAGTGGAGCAATTACGTGCCGACAGCCTGACACTTGTTGGAGGCATGAAACGCCGGATCGACAGCCTCGTGACCAAAAGAGAAAAAATCGACAGCGTATATGCGAGGAAAGACCTGGAGGTCCGGGGGCTTGAGCGACGGAAAAAAGAGGTTGAAGAAAAGAGTGTTACTGCCGGCAGTTCTCTTCAAGAGAGGTTAAAAGGATACAAAACCGAAGCGAAGAGCATTGACATAAAAATAGCGGAAAAGAAAAAGGAGCTTGCTTCACAGAAGGAGAAAGGCGCGGCAATTAGTTCGGACAGTGCCGCGGTTGTCAAAAAGCAGGAGCAGGAGTCGGGGGAGATGAAGGCGCAAATCAGGCGTGCCGATTCGCTTCTTGTCGCTGCCGAATCCGAATACGAACAATTGAAACTGCATCAGGATAAGATACGCAAAGATATGGAAGTCGACTGGACCAAACGGCAATTGGCCGAGTTGATGAACCTCAGTGATGAGGAGAAGGCGGCGCGGTCGGATGAATTCACTAACAGACAACGGGAACTCGGATTACTGCTCGGCGAAAAAGAAAACCTTGCAAAAAATCCGGATATTGCAGCACGGGAGAAGACGTGGGAGGGATGGACACTGGAACAAAAGCGAATCGCTCTGGACAGTCTTGTTGAATCCACCGGTTTGAAAAGAGAATTGATGGAAGAAAAATCCGGCAGAATCCGTCGGGACAGCACGAATCTTGTCTCGAATCACAAAGAGGAAAGAGATAGTGTTGTCATGCTGGTGAGTGCGCAGGATAATGTTGTTACTTCGCTGGAAAAGGAGATCGTCGAACTGGAACTTAAAAGGGAAAAGATTCATGTCGACAGTGTGGCTCTACAGAAAAAAGGGGCTGCCGAAAATGATGTTTCTCAAAAGACAAGTGAGCGGATCGAAAAGATGATCGGTGATGCCCAAAAAGCGATGGCCGGGATTGAGAACAAAAGGAATGCCATAAAGCAGGACAGTATCGCGATAGAAACAGAGAAGAAATCTAAACTGAAAAAACTCTCTGACAGGATAAACGAAAAACTAGCCGCCAGCGATGCTCATGAAGAAAAAATCCGGAAGCTGACCCGGAAAAAGGAAAACAGCATAAATGAAAACGAACTCGAACATAAGGAACTGGAAAAATCGCTTGCTTCGGCACACAAGAAAATTGTGAAGCAGACCGCTGGTGTTGATACTCATTCTGTTGAACTCGAAGCTGTTGAGCAGACAATTCGGATGCTCGGGAATGACAGCGCCGAGGTGGAACGGAAAATCGGAGAACTGGCTCTTCGTGCCCGCAGCAAAGTTGATGAGCTGGACAGCCTTGTTGTGCTGAAAGAAAAAGAGATAAGCGAAACAGAGACCCGTCGTACCAAAGCTGCGGATAAAGTATCCGAAGAGGAAGAAGCAGCACAGGAAATGGCAAAGAAATCCCATGAGAAGATCATGGCTATCACTCGTGCGGTTAAAGGTAACAAAAAGGATCTCGACGCACTGGAGAAGAAACTGGCTTCAAACCGGACACTGATCGAACAGGAAATTAAAAAGCTTTCTGCGCAACTTGAGAAAAAGGAAAAGGAGCTTGATAAACTCGTTGCTGACCGGGACAATGCCGTAAGCGACAGTGTTGAGCAGCAAAAAGAAGAGAAAGCCAAAATCGAAAAAATGGTGTATACGTACCGTACTAAGCGGCAAACGATAGATTCGGTGGAAAAAGAAATAACCGCTTATGACGATTTGCTCGAAAACAACAAAGAAAAGATGAGTGAAGCACAGGCTGCGACCCTGCAATCCGCGGAGGAATCGCATCTGAAAATTTCCCGCCAGGACTCACTGATTGCCCAAAAGGAAAAAGAACTTGCCGCCCTTCTGGGAAAAAGAGAAAAGCTTATTGCCGACAGTATTGCACTGTATGAAGAAAAACAGACGATGGAGCTGTCATTGAGCAGCGCAACAGCCCGTATCGACAGCACAATTGCAGCACAAAAAAAGAAGGCTGAAACCCTGACGGCAGAAATGGAAAAGATAGCTCAGGACAGTATCGAGGCGGCCAAACAGGCGTTTATGGCAGCCAAAACTTCTCATACGATAATTACATCGAAAGAAGATCTTATCGAAAAGAAAAGGGAGGAAGTGGCGAAACTTGCGGCTGTTCTGGATAAAAAGCCGCCTGCTGTCTCCCAGAAGCCTTCAGTGAAAACCGCGGCCAAATCAACGCCTGTGGCTAAAAAGAACACCCCTTTAGCTCCAGCTCCTCTCACAACCAGCGCAAAAATGGAGCAGAAAGCTATTGCTGCACCTTCAAAAAAGGAAAAACAGAAAAAAAGTATCTCGGTTTCCCCGAAAAAACAGTATACCCAGGTACCGCAGGGAGATGGCGAGGATGGGACGATATTTATTTCATCCATACCTCCCGGAGCAACGGTCTACATGGACGGCAAGCTGATCGGCCGAACTAATTCGGGTGATTTGATGGTGTTTTCAGGCACTCATCAGATGAATTTTGTGAGAGGAAATCAGAGCTGTGTAAAAACCATGATCTTTGTGCCAGGAAAAAATCCATCGAAAGTAATAAAAGTTCCCTGTGATTGATGAGGGGACACTTACTTATTTTGCTGCTCTAATCGATTTTTGCCGTATTTCAGTTTCAGATCGTGGAGCAGATACTCATCGCCTTCGGGGCGCATTCCCGCCTGAAAGAGAGCATCCATGACCTCAAGCTGCTCGACCGATTTTTTCAGTTTTTTAGGATCATCGGTAAATACCTCGGCAAGGCTCTTTCTGATGCGGCTGTTTTTTTCGGCTTTGTTTGCAAGGCGAATTCCGTAGGGACCGAACTGTTCTTTGAATTTTGGAATATGTTTTTGAAATGAAGCGTTTATCCGGGCAGACTCAATTGCCCGTTCAATCGCAAACCAGAGAACACGGACAATAATAGTACTGAGTATCCATATCCATATCGACCTTATGAAAAAAGCATATACCAGGCCACCGGCGAGAATCGCACAATAAAAACGGTAAAAGTTGAAAATCCACATACGACCTGTTTCCTGAATTTTGCTGAAGAGTGACTACCGGTTATTTGCTGTGCATCATGGTTTTGATCGCTTCGGCAATAAGTTTGGCGGTTTTTTCATCGATAGTTCGTTTCGGACGCCGATTCTGTACAGGGAGGTTTTTTGATGGGAGTGCCTTTTTATTCGCCTGAGAGTTCTGCTCGTCTTTTTTATAGGGGTTTTTTGACATGCGTTTATACCCCCCGGGGGTAAGATATTGTGGCTTTTCGTACATAACAATTATCCTCTCAGGCAATCTCAGGCGCGGAATTCTCTTTCGATTATCTCTGTAATGAAACGGTCTAGGGATATGGGATAATACTTGAATACCGGGCCGAATATCAATGCAGATTTGATGTTTTCCTGACTCATCAGGCGGTCCTGAACCTTATCGGCATATTTTTCAGGATGCTCATCGATATTTTTCATCTGAAAATATTCGCTCTGCACTTTAAGGTTTTTTTTGCGGACATTAGCAAAACTGAATAATCGTCCCTGGAGCTGATTATCAAATGTTTCTTCGTCAAACACTTCCCCGAACGTTTCTTCAAGCATGCCGGGCGATATAACAAACCGCGGTGAAACGCTTATTTTCCCGTTCACCTCAATGCTATGCGATGAATTATCTTCATCGGGCGCGATTAAAATGTACGGAAGTTCATGATACCCTGATACAATACCGGCAATCGGTTTCCGAAGTATGGTTGTTTTTAAGTATACTTCCCGCTGATCGGGATTCTGATAATTATCAGCCCATCGATGTACATTGTCGTCAAAATTGTCATTCCACATAAGTATTATAAAATAATATATTACATATTTTCATAAGTTTTTTAGAAAAATTCTTCATCAACACCCCCATATACTGTCGAGAGGGGCATGGTAAAAAGCGTTCCTGTTCCCGGGGTTGCCAGATCGATACCTTCCTTTTTCAGGTGTGCATACATCCGGCCGGCGATCTCTTCATGTTCGATAATCCCTATCAGTACTTTCGAACTGAGCCGGTCGTTTCGTGCAGAGAAAAGTGATGCAAAGGGGAAGCTGAGGGCAATTTTGGCGGCCACATTGGTGCCGTCCATTACCGACGTGCCCTTAACACCAAGCGCAATAGCCAGTTCCATCGCGCTTTCCATGGATTCACCGTCGGAGAGTATCAGGAAAAGGCCCAGACGATTCCGATGGGCAACTTTTTCGCTCAGAGCGGCTTGAGTAAAGCCATCGATGATCGAAATGACTTCACTGCTGCTTTCGGAGGCTTTGAGCGCATTTTTCACTTCCTTACTATGCAGCATACGGGCGATTGCCGCCATTACATCGAGATAATGCTGAGAATCCATCGGCGTACCGACCAGGAAGATGATCTTGACTTTCGAACCCAGGCCTCCAAAGCGGATCCCCTTATGCGATATGACAACATACAGGAACATTTCTTTGACTGAGGGGTGCTTTGCATGGGGGAAGCTGATGCCCGGTTCGATTTCGGTACTCATTTGGTTTTCGCGTTCGATGAGCGCAAGATAAAACTCGTCGGCGGACTCAATTATACCTTTTTTCTCTGCGGTTTCTGCAATCCACTTGAACAACTCCTCTTTTTTCGAGAAGTCGGGATTATGCAGAATACCTCCTTTTTCGATGAGTTCCTTAAGCATGTTTTGCCTCCTTTCCAACAAACCCCCGTTCGAGAAGGATGGGAGTCAGGAAAGATGAAGTGATGATTAACAGCACGGTGGCTGCGATTATGCCGGGATCAAAAATGTTGGAGTACCGAAGGCCCAGCGACGCTATTACCAGGGCAACTTCACCCCGGGGCATCATACCCGCGCCAATAATAAAAGAGCTTTTCATCGAGAATCCGCTCAAACGGGCGAGTAATCCCGAACCAACAAATTTACCCACAAGAGCAACAAGTACAAAAAGAATTATGAATCCCCAGTTGTAGTTTCCCTGTTTTAAATCGATTTGAAGACCGATAAATATGAAAAAGAGGGGGACAAAAAGGGAATGTCCGATAATTTCGATATTCTCCTTGACCGCCTTTTTCAAATGAGTTCTTCCAATAAACAATCCTGCAAGATATGCCCCCGTGATACCGGCAATATGAGATAATTCTGCAGCAGCGGCAAAAAGGAACATCAGGGCCAGCGCAACTGCTGTAACGCTTTTGGGTTCACTCATTTTTTTCGAAATATTCATAAAAAAAGGCACCAGGAACCACCCGAATGCTACGGAACCTACCAGATAAACAACCATGAGCAGAATATTGATTAAGACACCGTTTTTATCGCCACTTATGGCGGCAAGGACAATTGAGAGAATAATAATGCCGATAATATCATCGATAATCGCGGCGGTGATGATTGTCGTGCCTTCTTTGGACTGAATCTTTTTATGTGCCATCAGTGACATGACTGATACCGATACCGATGTTGCGGTAAGGAGTGTCCCGACAAGAAGAGCCCGGTTGATATTTGCGGGATCAAAAAGGAGTGATACTAAAAAACCAAGAATAAAAGGAAAAACAATGCCCCCGAACGCGACCATAGATGATGTTTTTCCCGCCCGTACAAAAGTACGGATGTCGGTTTCAAGACCTGCAATAAAGAGAAGGATAATAACCCCGATCAGAGAAAAGAAATGGATTATTTCCCAGGTGACCTGGCTGGGAAGCATTTCGGATAACTCGACGGTCTCTTTCTCATTGCCATAGTGGGAAACGACCCGCTCTTTAAATGACGAAGCGGTCAATTCGGGTGGTTCGATAACTCCTAAGAGGGTAGGACCAAGAATGATTCCTAAAAAAATCAAACCAACAAGTGGCGGGAGCTTAATTTTATTGAAAAGATAGGGGGTTGCTTTGCCGAGGAGAAGAAGAAGCGAAAGGATTAGAAGCGTATGCATTATGTATGTTATTTTTCTGTGGTGTGTGATACCTGAAAAAGATAATTAAGAATTCAAATTTGGTACACGTCGAAAATTAAAATTACTCCAAATACAACAAGAATGCAAATAATTCAACCTCCACTATTCTTTGATGTTATTTTTCTCCGGAAAGTATTTTTCAATCTTTTTTAGACGGCAGTCCGATCGGATCAGGATTATATGAAGAAAATTGCATTTTTGTTTCCCGGTCAGGGATCTCAGGAAGTGGGTATGGCCCGGGACTTGTTTGAATCGGATCCTTTTTTTAAATCGCTTATCGAACTGGGGAGTGATTACTGCCATGAGGATCTGGAAAAAATCTGTCTTACAGGGCCCGAAAAAACACTCCGATATGCACGGTTCCTGCAGCCGATCCTTGCAGCGGTTTGCTTTGGGTATCATAAAAAACTTATCGACAGCGGTATCAAACCGGATTTTGTTCTCGGACATTCTCTGGGTGAAATTACCTCGCTGGGCGCCGCTGGTGTTCTCAGCTATGAAGATGCCGTGATTGTTGCTGCAAAGCGGGGAGAACTTATGGATACCGCTGCAGCAAAATGCAATGGTACAATGATGGCTGTTCTTTTCGTCTCCCTGGAAACAGTCATGGAGTATATCGCCGACATGAATGATGACGGCAAAATTGTTCTTGCAAACGATAATGCTCCCAATCAGGTGGTACTCGCCGGCGAAATCGATGCCCTTGACGCCTTTGCCGAACGAATCATACAGGAGAAAACAGGGCGGTGCCGGAAACTCCCGGTTGCCGGGCCCTGGCACAGTAATTGTATGACCGAAGCCAGGGTTGTATTCGAAGAATGGGTCCGGCCGGTTATCTATCAGAAACCTCATACCCCTCTTATTCTCAATGCAACGGGCAAAGAAGAAACCGATACCGATGAGATCAAGTATCGGAATATCTGGCAACTCACCCGTCCGGTCTACTGGAGAGAGAGCATGGAACGATGCAGGAGTCTTGGTGTTGACACGCTTATCGAAATTGGTCCCGGAAGAGTACTCTCAGGACTGGCACGAGTGAATGGGTTCAAAAAAGGATCAAACGTGTATACTGCCAACACTATCCGGGGGATCGAACAGATAGTGTCCGCGGTGTGCGAAAACAAAATTTCTGGAGATCAGGAATAAATCGCTCTATCAAAAAATAATTCAAACAAATCCTCAATTTTGCTATATATTATTTTAATATAATGAAAAGCGGTCGCTTGTGTTTCTTTTCGATCCTGCTTTTAAGGGTATTTTAAACGCTCAAGGAGGTTTTTGAAGACCATGAATAAGATAACAATAATCTGCCTTTTTCAAATGTTCGCTTTTGCATACGCAGAAAAAGCCTGTGATACCGAAGCTCTTCTTCTTGCTTCTTCCGCACCTCTTAATTTCAGTACATCCTTGGCCGCGCAGAGCGATGCAGCGATGCCAATGGGCAGTCCCGGGCAGTCTCACGATGCTATCGAAAAAGGGACTCGCAAGGGAATGGCATTATCGATTACCTCGCTTGTGGCCCATACTGCAAGCGCCGCTGTCTGGGGGGCGGGGTTTCTTACCAATTTTCCATCCTACGATACTACCGAAGGTGTTAATAATGCTAAAGAAAATCTCAATATTTTACGCTTAACCGGCGGTACATTAATGGGACTTTCTGTTCTTCCTGCCTGTTTGGGCGCACAGAAGGTTCGTGTGGCTGGTGAAATGAATTCACTCAACGCTCCAATTACCAATCTATGGCCTTCCTATTTTACCGGCTGTGGCCTTGTAATTGCCGGGAGCCTGATAGGAATCGGTGGCGGTATTATCGCCGATCAGACAGAATCCGAAGCGATGTTCATGGTGACGAATATCGGTGGCCTTGCTGTTTCCCTGATTGGTGAGTTCTACTGGTTTCGAACCACTATCGATGCAATTAAATACAGCAAAAAAGTCAGGCGCATGCTCAAGACCGATGAACTTAAACTGGTCTTAACTCCCATAATCCGTACGAACGGACAGATGGGACTGGCGCTGACAAAGAAGTTCTAAGCCGGTTGCCGAGTCCGGTTTCAGTGCATCTTCTGTCTCACTTCCGCTTACTCAAAGGGCGAGACAAACCCTTTAAAATTACCGAGTCGGGCATCTTTATCCGAGAGGATGGGATTTTCCACAGGCCAGCCGATATTCAGGGTCGGATCGTTCCAGATAATACCGCTGTCACATTCAGGGGCGTAGAAATCATTAACTTTATAGATCATTTCGGTATCCGGTTCGAGAGTGCAGAATCCATGGGCGAATCCCTGTGGAACAAGGAGCATCCTGAAATTGTTTTCGCTGAGTTCGAATCCTTGCCACTGACCATAGGTTGGGGAGCTTTTCCTTAGATCCACAATGACATCATAGACCGCACCCTTGGTTATCCGCACGATTTTGCATTGAGCGTGGGGCGGTTTTTGAAAATGAAGTCCTCTCAGTACTCCTTTTTCTACCGATTTCGAATGATTGTCCTGTACAAAGTAGGCGGCGATACCATTATCGGCAAATTCTTTCTGTGAAAAGGACTCCAGAAAAAACCCGCGATGATCGGTGAAAACTTTCGGTTCGATCAACCAGACGTCGTTAAATTTCGTTTGTATAAATTCCATTGGAAATTTCCCTCTTATCGTTGTCCGGATGCTGTTTGTATCAAATACTTTCCGTAATTGTTCTTTTTCATCGGTTCGGCGAGAGCGAGGAGTTGGTCTTTATCGATAAATCCAAGACGATACGCAATTTCTTCAAGACAGGATACTAAAAGCCCCTGACGTTCCTGGATAGTTTCGACAAAGGTAGCAGCCTGGAGCATCGACTGGTGGGTGCCGGTGTCGAGCCAGGCAACACCCCGGCCCATAAGAATAACATCGAGTTCACCCTGCTCAAGATATATCCGGTTGAGATCGGTAATCTCCAGTTCTCCCCGGGCTGATGGCTTTAAGTTGGAGGCATAATCGACAACCCGGTTGTCGTAAAAATAGAGCCCAGTGACTGCATAGTTGGATTTGGGGGTTGCGGGTTTTTCTTCGATGGAGAGCGCTTTACCCTTTTCATCGAGATCAACAACACCGTACCGTTCGGGATCATTGACCCAATAACCGAAAACAATAGCTCCTTTTTCGAGGGTGGATGCCGTTTTTAGATTTTTCACCAGATCATGACCCCAGAAAATGTTGTCGCCGAGAATGAGTGCGGCGGAATCGTTCCCGATAAAGTCTTTACCGATAATGAATGCCTGAGCAAGTCCTTCGGGGCGGGGCTGGACTGCAAAAGAGAGTGAAATACCCCACTGACTTCCATCACCCAGAAGACGCTGGAAGGATTCTGAATCTTCGGGGGTAGTAATAATAAGTATCTCTCTTATTCCGGCCAGCATGAAAATCGAGAGAGGGTAGTAGATCATGGGCTTGTCGTAGACCGGTATCAACTGTTTGCTCACCCCGCGGGTGATCGGGTATAAACGGGAGCCGGAACCTCCGGCCAGAATAATGCCTTTCATTGTCATATTCCTTTGAGTAGATGCCAGAAAAATCCAAAGCTTAAAATACATATGGAATATTAATAGAAACAAAGACTTATTTTAATAGTTAAGGTAGAGAAGAAGATGGTATAAGGTTAGGGGAGAAGATTAAGAACGTTTGAAATAAAAGACCTGTCCCGAAGTGCTTTTGGGAGAATGGCAAGGATATGAGAAAAGATATGTCTGCTCATCAGTTGATGGATGCTATCAAAAGATTTCTCTCCTACATTGAAAAGGAGAAGGGTTTTTCTGAAAATACGGTTACCGCATACCGTCGGGACCTTATACAGTTTAGCGCCTTTGTTGAAAAGGAGTTCGAGGGAGAATCATTGAGCCGGGTGATGACCCGCAATGTTCTGCGGACCTTTACCTATGCTTTGAGCAGGGATGGGCTGCGTTCCCGGACACTGGCCCGGAAGATCGCCACACTCAAATCTTTTTCGAAATATTGTGCGAAGCAGGGAATTCTATCCGCCAACGGCGCAAAAACGATTTCCAGCCCACGCCTTGATAAACCGCTTCCTTCATTCCTGACCGAAAAACAGGCGGCTACTCTGGATAGTTCGGTGGCAGGTGGTGATAATTTGCGCAATAGGGCGATTGTGGAGGTGTTTTATGGAAGTGGTATCCGGTTGTCCGAATTATATGCTCTTAATGTGGGAACTGTCGATTTTCGTAATGCAATAATGCGGGTAATCGGAAAAGGAAAAAAGGAACGAATTGTCCCCCTGACTTCCATTGCCATTGATCTAATCAGAACGTATATCAAAAAAACTCGTTCCGGGGCAGCGCTCGATGAGCCCCTTTTCGTGAATAAAAGGGGGGATCGCCTTTCAAAACGGCAGGTTCAGCGAGTGGTTGAAAAAGAGCTTGCCGCGGTCAGTCAGTTAAAGAAAAAGAGCCCCCATGTTCTTCGCCATACCTTTGCCACTCATTTGCTGGACCGGGGAGCAGATATACGGGCGGTCAAAGAGCTCTTAGGACATTCATCGCTCGCAACAACACAAATTTATACCCATGTATCCAAAGAACATCTGCAAAAAGTCTATAAACAGGCCCATCCACGGTCCGGTTCCTGAGTGTTTCCGATAAGGACTTACCATGGAAAAGACAAAACTAAAGACTATCTTTCCGGTAATAATCTTTGTATGCCTTATGCTGGCGATTGGCCTCCTGGTTGTGCAATTTGGTGTGACAAGGCAACAGAAAAAAACACTTGCCGATCAGCAGGCAAAAATGAGCCGGCTTTCAAAAGAACTCGAAGCGTACAAAGGGAAAATATCGCATTCTTCGGATGCTTTACACCGGCGTAAAGAAGAATACGACAGCCTTCAACAGGAAATGGCCCGTATTCATGATTTTATAGACAATGTCCGGGGTAAAATGAAAACAAGAAACACTATCCTGGATTCGGTGGAGGATAAGGTAGAGTACTATAAAGCAGAAGAAAAACGCCGTCTGGCCGATCTTGACAGTCTTGGCGATAATATAGAACGAGTCAAGGCTCAGCTCAAAGAACGTTTTGCTGAGCAAAATGTGCTTGAAAGTGAAGTCGAGCGTTTAAAGGCACTTTTACACAGGGCAAGGAAAAAGATCGCAGTCCTTCAAACCGATCATACGATCCGTGTCCTCTTCGTTTATGATAATTATCTTGATTCCGATGATGGAAAAAATGATGAAAACATTCATTTTGGTGAAAAAAAGGGAATGGTAATCAGTCTTTTCGATTCCTGCGCCGCCTTGAACGGATGGCGTGAACGGTATTGTGACCTCCCCAAGCTTATCTACGGTATCAATACCGGCGCCCGGTATATCGAAATTAAAAATGTTTCTCAGAAGCACGATCTGAATTTCGAAAGTCTCTTTTTTCTGGCCAAAACCGAAGGCTACGATCCGCTTCGAATTCATGAGTGGCAACTGAAAGAGCTGGTAAGCCGGGCATTCCACCGGTTTAATCACGACCGGGATTTGTGTTTCCGGAAAGCCTCGTGGCTGATCGACACCAAAAAATTTCTTTCCTATCGCGGGAGCCGGGAAGAACGTTTCCGGAACGGCAAAAGCAGACTTTAATAGTCACAGATTAGACCTGTCGATACGTTCGCCTCTCTCTAACTCCTCACATTGTGCTCCGGAAACATATCCCACCACGACGGATTTTCGGTATTTGGACAAAATTGTGGATTTTCATCATAAACCGCATTGTCGAGCGTTGTGTCATTTTTGATGCAGTTTACGATCCATGATCTTATGGAATGAAATTTGCAGCACAAATAAAATGTACCAAAAAGTTCTTTACAAAACATGCTGATTTTTGTAGAATTATTGCTGCGTCACTTTTTTTGCTTCAACGGTCCTGGGGGAGTGCAAAGCGATGGTTCCCCATACAATTAAGCGGAGGGAAATGCCATGAAAATACTGAATAGTATCATGCTCGTGACGGTGTGTTTGTTGATTTTCTGTCAAAAGGGGAAAGATCCTCTGGATTTTGCGAAAGCGGAATATCTAGGCCGGTGGCGAGCTTCTGAAAATCGGGGTTTGAAGCGTATTTCCGACGGTGACGCCGTTATGTTTTTTCTGCGGCCCGATTCTTTTTATGTTCGCAATGTGTCATCAATGCACGGTGCCTCATCGGATAATAATGGGTATACTTCGGCTGCCCGGGATTCCGGCGTCTGGATGTTGAAGGATAAACGGATTACCTTTCGTGGCGCAGAGGAGAAAAACAGTTATGCTGTTTCATTGACAGCCGAAGGTGACACAATGCTGCTGAAAAACAGCGATGGGAATACGCTTTTTCTTGCAAGAGAATGAAATAAATGTTTGGTATTATCCGGTCAAGAAAGATTACGGATAGCTGAGTATGTGTTTCAGTTTTGTGCTCTTCATGATTCTTATTGGAAAGAGTACCTGAAGTGTTCCCAGGGGTGTTGGGATGGTATCGCGTTTCCCACCTGAAATATCCACCCCGGCGTTAAGATAGGCTTTCCAGACCAGTTCGGTGCAGTAAAGCGCGGTATCGCTTTCAAGATCAAACGCATTGTCGAAGGGTGTATGGGTATTTACCTGGTATTGTGCCCACTGGGCTGCCCGTGAAGCACGGTGAGTGTCTGATGGCCGGTAGAGGGAATATCGACCGATCTTTTGACGGCGTAACAGCGAGGAGAGCGGTTCCCTGGTTACCTTTGCCTTTCCATCGCGTTGGTGAGTCGGGTCGGCATGAACGATGTCGCATCCTTTTTCGGAAAGAACAATAATTCCCAGATGGGAGAGGGGGTTTCCCCCCGGTTCCAAAACCCTTACAGCCGTCCCTCGGAGGGTTCGCCCTTCAAGGAAAATAATGTCGCCTTGTTTAACCGTACCAAGGAGCAGAGAATCGCAGGAGAGGGATGAGGCATTGTTGCACCCCACGAAAAAGGAGCATGAAAAAATGAGTGAGGTAAGGAGAAAAATCATGGGTAAGAAGTGGTCGGCTGCCGGAAAGAAATAACCGGCAGCCTTGGAAATTAATTAAGTGTCAAATACCATTTCCCGTCTTCCTTAACGCAGGTATTTTCGCTTTCCTCCGTATCACCGTTGCCGTAGGTTACCGAGTAAGAAACTTCAGCTTTATTTTCATTTATTGTCGAACCGGTGACAGAAAATGATTTCACTCCCTTTTTCTGCTCGACACTGCTTTTCAGGTAACCGGTGAGTTTTTCCTTTGATCCGGGCTCTTTCAGTATTGATGGGGCATAGCATTCAACGGCCTTTTCGAAATCCTTTGTCTTTGCCGCCTTAAAAAAGCTTTCAACAACGTTCTCCGGGCCCGATGACGAACTGCTGCATCCGCTAAAAATCAGCAGGCTTGCGGAAGTGAGCATCGCACACTTGATAAATGCGGTGATGGATGATTTTTTCATACAACCTCCTTAAGGGTAAAGTTAAAAAAATGCCCGTGTAAACATTGGAATAGAATTGAAGTTTACTATTGAAGGAGTTTTTGTGTCAAGAGGAAAATATTTAAAATCAGCCATGCTTAATTTTTTTAACATTTCTTGTGCCGGCATAAACCATATTTACATCCATAATTGAGTGTATTTGTATTTATTTTGCGGCAAATCTAAAAAGTTAATTTGCAAAGGAGGAGCTGATATATGTTTAACAAGCGACATGTGTTTTTTGTTTTACTTATCAATGTCTTTTTTGGGATGGGCACTGCATGCGGACAATCGATACCCTCTGATACGCCAATGCCTGAAAATGCAGTAAATTTCAATCCTCTCTCAATCGCATTCGGCTCTTTGAATGCTAATTATGAGCATTTATTTGGCGGAAAACATGGAGTGATGGTGCAGGGGGGATATGTTTTTGGTGCGAATTCCGGCGGTTATAGCGCAGCTCTTCATTATCGTCATCACTATCATACTAAAATTACTCATAACGGATTAAGTTCTCCATTCTGGGGACCCTTTGTGTATTATGAACAAAGTGATGCAAAAGTTCAGAATACGAATACATCCGAAACATATACTATTGATATTCAATATTTAAAATTCGGCGCAAACTGGGGGCGCAGATGGATTTTCGGCGAGACATTTAATCTGGTACTCAGAATCGGATACGGATTTCCCGCCATAGCAGAATTCGACTGGGGTGAAAGCAAGCCGGAGGAAGCCGAAACTATCGAATCGATAACCAAAATAATTGCCGGCATTGACGGCGAATTATCGATCGGGTTCGCTTTTTAATGTAAGCGACTGAAGACGGCACGTATACCCTGCAAAGAACCTTGCTTTTGCGCCCGCAAATGGCTATATTTCTCATAGGCCTCATACGTAAGCAATATCAGGCATTAGGCGAAACACCCCCTGAAAAAAATTACTTGATCATAAAGGCTCAAAACATTCCCTGCTCCAGTTACCACGGAGGTATGCATGAAGCTTCTGAAATCGCTTCCTTTATGCCGCGCTGCACTCTTTTGCATGATTGTGACCACCTGTATCTATGCGGATACTCTGACGATCGATGAATTCGGTACATACGAACGTTTTCGGCGGGCAATCGGTGATTCAACCGTGGCTGTCGATTTTTCAGGCGCCTGGAGCGGACAAACGCCCGAAACGATTGAAGCACGGGTAATAGCCTGGGATACCGATTTCGTAATAATTCCCTGGACTCAGGCAACACTATCGTCTTTGGGCGATTCCGGAACCTACAGCGGAACCTTCGATATGCCTGAAGGGGGATGGTATGCTGTTGAAGTTCGTTCCTATGATCAAGCCAACAGTGTCATTGCAACAACGAAAAGCTCCAATAAATGGCGGGTTAAAACCTACTTTGAAAATTATCAGGTGATTCAACGGGATATCGGCGGGAATTCGGCGGAGGTTACCGTTTCCGGAAAGTATGCCGGTGATCCTGATGCTATTCAGGCCCGGGTTGTCGACCATGGCACCAACACCGCTGTTGTCGACTGGACCACGCTCACCTCCAGCCTTTCCGGGGGAGAATTTTCAGGAACACTCACCGTACCGCAAGGGGGATGGTATAATATACAGGTCCGGTCACGAAGTTCTTCCGGTGATATCCTCGCCGAAGATAAGGATACAAATAAGTGGGGGGTAGGAATCAATGTGCTCTGTATCGGCCAGTCCAATATGATCGGCGCAGGCGACCCTCCCTTTACGACTGCGAATGACCTTGCCGCGTGCTGGAGTAACGAAGATGACTGGGAGCATCTGGAAGACCCCTACGAGCATGGTGGGGTCTGGCTTGAAGAGGTCGACATATTCTGGGTTGCCGAAGGACAGGGGGCGAGCCTTGTTCCTTCACTTGCCAATGTACTCTGTGAAGAATACGATATTCCAGTCGGATTTGTTCCGGCATCAAAAGGCTCATCACCCCTTCATCAGTATCCACCCGACACGGTCAGATTCGATCTCAACTGGGAACGGTATTATGTTGATGTTACCAGAGATTACTGGGTCAAACGGAATGCATCGGATCCCGATGATATCACAACTCTGTACGGCAATTCACTTTACAACGCGAACAACGCAAGCGGGGTGGAGCTTATCGTCTGGTGGCAGGGTGAAACCGATGCTGAACGCCGGCTTTCGGGAACCGAATACCAGGAGGACCTTCAAACGCTCATAGCGAATTACCGCACCGATCTGCATGCCGGTATACCTTTCTTTCTCTGTCAGCTCGGGGTTGGTTCAGGGCAGCATGCCTCGGATTCATCGATTGCCGGCATTCGAAAAGCGCAGCATGATAGTGATAACGGGGAGGATATTTTTCTGGCCGCGGTCACCGCCGATTTTCCTCTCAAAGAGGGAAATGACTGGCACTTTGATACTGAGACATACGATGCGGTAGGGAAGCGGATCGGCAACGCGGTGAAATATTACTACGGCGATGCGTCCTTTTACCGGGGGCCGGAAATCGCATCGGCAAAATTTTCGGATAACCGCCGGACAATCGATATCGCACTAACCCACCGGGGAGGCTCCGATTTCAGCCCGTCAAACGGCATAACAGGGTTTGAGGTTTTCGATGACGGGCATCCTGTGGCGGTTCTCTCCGCGATCAGGCACGATGCTTCCACACTACGACTGACGCTTTCGGGCCCGGTTATGGGAGCCGGTACCGTGCGGTATCTGTACGGACGATACCCCGACAACAGGCGGCCGGTGCGGGATAATTCTCCACTCGAGTTGCCGCTTGAACCAACGACCGGTCCTGTACACATCGAAAACCCCTCAATGATCAGGGTAACCTCGCCCCGCGGGGGAGAGGTCTGGACACAAGGGAAAGCGCATGAAATCGCATGGACTTCCTGGGGCGCTGTGGGAGAGGTGAAAATCGAAGTGTCTACCAACAATGGGACGACATGGTCGGTACTCTCCTCGAGTAAATCAAACACAGGGATATACCCCTGGACCCCATCATCGTCAGCGTCATCACACTGCCTGGTGAGAATAAGTGATGCTTCCGGCGGTTCACCGCAGGGGCAGAGTAAAACAGTATTTACGATCGCCGATCAACCGCGGTCTTCGAGCACTATTACCCTTTCGAATTATACCGTTGACGAAAATCTTTCTCCGGGAAGTCTTATCGGACGACTCGCTACAAATGGGCAGGAGGGGGATGCCTATACCTATACGCTGGTTGATGGTGACGGCTTCGACGACAACGAACGTTTCACTATCCGGGAGACGAGTTTATACCTCGCGGCTTCATTGGACTATGAGTTCAAAGATGTGTATTCGATTCGTATCCGTTCAAAGGATAACACCACCTCGGATATTGCCGCCGAAGAAGCGTTGTATGTGATGGTGAATAATGTGGATGATATCGCTTTGATCTATCCACCGGAACTCAACAGCGGGACACTTGAACTTTCCCGCGATACCACGCTTAATTTCAATGTCAGGGTGCGTGATTACGCTTCAAGCTCCGATCCACTCACCGGGTGGCTTCTTGATGGCGAGGAAGTATCCATGCCGCTGGCGATTGCCGAAGCCGGGAGTCAGGCGTTGACATTCTTTGCAAAAGAAGGCTCGGCCGATACAACAAAACAGAGCTGGAAAATCATCGGCAACAACAGGGTCGTGCAGCCGGGAGACACGGTTTTTGTAATCGTTCCGTCCAACAGCACTCTTCATTTCAGCGATCCTGATGGATTAACGATCACGTTGACTGTTCAATCCGATCTGCTGGCAGGCAAGCTCTTTGCCTTTGCGTTCCTCGAAACGGCATCCTTGCCGATCCAGCCGAAAAGCTATTGCGCTTTTTACATCGACCACCCCGGCACAATCGGCCGCTATTATACCCGTATCGACCTGCCGACAGCACAGGGGTTTACGCTGGAGAAGGCGTTCGGACATTTCAATACATCCGATTGTACGCTGAAACGGATGTATAAGCCGGCAATCGATTCGATCGACAGTACGATGTATTATACCACTCGTCACTATGGCGCCTATGCGATTGTCGATACGAATATTTTCTATTATCCCGACTCAATTGTTCTTGATCCCTGCGCACCGGTAGCGGTAACCCCGACTCCCGGCAGGGAAACACTCAGCAAACCGCTGCTTCGGGCGTACCCTAATCCGGTCACAACGACAGCAACGCTGGAGATCGGTATTCCCGCAATGCTCGAGGGCCACAATATGCGGCTCGATGTCTACGACGCCAGGGGCCGGTTGATTGCCACTCCGGCACAGGGGAAAGCACGAAAAGGTATACAACTCATTCAATGGAATGTTGTCGATGACTCGCGGCAGGCCTGTGCATCAACCATGTATTTTTTCCGTCTGGAAATCGATAATCGGGTAATGATACGCCGGTGTATGGTGGCCCGGTAAAGGCCCCGGATCTTAACGCTTGCGAATGGAAAAATAGCAGTTGGAAAGGTCGTAATACTGCTTTTTGCTGTAATCGATAAGGCGGATCAGACAGAAATCAGATACCAGAGAAACTTTTATGGTATCAAAACTCTGTGTTTCACTGTTCCATGTATCCGGCCCGACCTTCTCGAATTCTTCGGGAATAATAAAGGTATGTAAAGACTCTTTGCTCGGATTGAAACTGGCGATCCGGCCTGGAAGAGGATAAAAGGAACGCCCGGTGTCGACACTTATTTCCACATAGGCGTTGCCCTGAGGTTCCGAGGTAACCAGAACAGAGCATTTATCGCCGGTATAAAAAATCTCTCTGCCCTCCGGACTGATCACCCGGTACCGGGGATCATACTCATCCACCGCTTCCCGCGGGGGATAGACCGGACAAATCGAATGGAGCGCACAATCGATTATCCTGTCGTTGCCTTCAATATTCATTTCAGGCAGAGTTGTGTCCGTAAACCACGATGCGGCAAATGAGACGATATACTCCCCATAAGATAGGCCTGCAATGGTGTATATGCCGTCTCGATCGGTTGTGGTGCTGATACCGCCCGGTTGAAGGCTCACCGTCACCTCAGGAATACCCTCCCCGGTTTCGGCATCACTGACAGTTCCACTTATCCCGCCTTGGGTTTGCGTAGAATTCATGCAGGAGCCAAAGAGTAGCAGGCACATAAGAAGGAGTGCCATCCGGTAATTATTGTTCATCCTGAGTTCTGCCTTTTAATCTCCGAGTTTAAACCTTCACCGCTCAACACTTCGAAAAGCCCGGTATATCGCTTTCACCCTACCGCACATACACCGCTTTGGTGTTATAATTTTTATTTCGGATAATATAGACACCCGGCCCGGCAATTGACTTTTGTGTCAACGAGCTTTTTCGAATCCGTCTTCCGCTAATTGTATAGAGCGTGGTACGGTTATATTCTCCAGCCGTGCGTAAGGGATTGAATCGCAAAGGGTTTTTTACACTATAGGGTTGTGATTGCCCGAAATGAACTGCCGCGCATTCAACATTCATATTACCGGTGAGGTGTGTCCAGGTATTTGAACCCCAATCGACGAGCCAGACCCCTCGATCGTTGGTCTGTTCTCCCCATAATATACCGGAAACATACCGTCCGTTGTTCGTAAAAGACCAGCCGGTGAAATCTACCTGACTGGGTGAGCCGTAACGGTACTGGGGAGGCGCCCAGTTGACACTGATCGCGTGCTCATCGATAATCTCATGTATTCCCACCTGGGGATCGTCTTTTTCCATAAAGGGAGCGACCACAAAGCCTTTGTGGTCCATACCGCTTTCCCGGTTGGGAACGCAGTTTCTGTCTCCCTGGCTTCCGGGATTCCACAACGCCCGGTCGCCTTCAAAGGACAGGGCGATGCCGCATCCGTAAATGGATGTGTCGGGCATATCGGTAAACCGCCAGGCGTTATCCATGGTCGCAATACCCTGTCCGTTGTTGGGAATGGTAACAAAAACAAGTTTATATACCTCGCCGCTCGTTACCAGTTGAGAGAAAAAATGACTTCCGTTAACTCTGATCGTTTCTTGCCAGCCATAGGTGTGAAATTGAGGACTCCCCTGGTCATCAGAGAAATCAATGACTGTTCGATGGTCGCCGAATTGGGGAGGAGAGGAACTCAGGTCGACTTCAACGGCCCTGAGGACCTGCCAGCTCGCGCTGTAGAGTATCTCTGTGCCCTTAGGGCTGTTGTGATAAAAACCGGTGCCCCGGGGAAATCCATTACCGACTCCCCGGACCGGGACTGTTGTCCGTTGACTTCCATCAGGTTTCATAATGTAGATGAAACCGCCGTTTGATGCACTTCGAAGGTAAACGATCCATTCACCATCGGGGCTGATATCCAGGCACTTGACGGCATCATTGCCGGTGTTATCGATCCGGGCGGGGTCGTATTGACTGAGTGGCGATTTGTAGATGCCGTGAGTGTTTCCCGGGGCATAAATAAACCACCCTTCGGGCACATCGGAGCGGTTGCCGAGTACCGCGATATCTTTTTTTGTGAATGACGGGCAGGTATTTGAAACGGCAATACTGTAAATTGCGGTGAAAAGTGAAACGACAATTACCCTAAGCCATCCTCGGTTTATCATTGTTATAAAACCTTTCCAAGAAGTCCAGAGATTAACCAGTGAGCCAAAGCTTTCCCCGAAAGGCACTGGGCAGAGAAATAGATACATGCTCTAAGTTCTTTTATTCGCCTATCTTATAAAGATAACAAAAAATTGCCGAAAATGCCTTCATTAATTTGGCCATTCAATTCAAATGAACGGTTGGCACGCTATTTGATGTAAAATGATATAAAATATTCCATTCATCAGTGTAATTTATCTTAAAAAAACTATGAATATGCAGGCTTATGAGAGGGAAAAATGAAAAACACCGGCATTGAAAGAAAATTCTTAAACCCTTCTGTTGCCCGTGATGGTGAAGGAGTGAAAACATCGGTAGGGGAATGGGGGTAAAATAAGGATTAGGAGTTAAATTGAAATGAATGCATTTGGAAAGGGGAGGGATGTATGATCAGGAAAGGGGATCTCCATCCCCTTTAAAAACCCACTTGGAAAATGCTTATTATATTCATGCCGGTAATGCCGGCATGCGTGGGCTGAGTGGTAAGCATTGAGTTTTTTTATAATTGCAGTTGAGATGGGGTTTACAGGCTCTTAGAGCCGGTATGTCTGTAGAATTAAAATCAATCGGTTATGTGGTTTTAACGGCGAAATTATCTTCTTTCAACATCTGAAATTGGCTTACACACAGGTATTTATATGTAACCTTTGTGGTGCTTGTGTTACATATGACTCCCTTTGTGTAAGAATCAACATCAAGTTTTTTGAATAGGGGGGCACAATATCGGGGCGTTGCGGGGTGTCCCCGCAGAAGGGGGTGCGTCAGAGATCAGCCGTAGCGTATGCGGAGGTTGAGCTCAGACCAGGGGGAATGCTTTCCCCCACCAAAAACCCTTTGAGCACGCCTGTCCTTATTGTTAACCGCTCATACCCAAACATAAAGTACCAATTTCGAGGATCTGAAACTTACTATCGCGCGAGGAAAAAAAATACTTGACCCGCAGCGGTAAAGGAAATGATTTTGAGGAGGACAACTAAGCCGGCCGAAGAACACTGAAATTCGGATATTTTTGTCTCTCCGATCGGCGATTACCGGCGTTATCGGCATTCTATTCTGGACAAGATTGAGGGAGAAATCAACAATGGCAAACTGGGAAAAGGTAACAGCCCTGCACCGGTCACTCCGGAAAAGGCGATATCCTGCACCGATGAACGCGTTGCGTGATGAGCTTGAGTGTTCGCCGGCAACGTTTTATCGATTACTGGCCTTTTTACGGGACACACTGGGAGCGCCGGTTGTTTACGACAACCAGTATAAAGGGTATCGTTATGCACCAGACCAATCATCCTGGGAACTCCCGGGCCTCTGGTTTACCGCTTCGGAACTCAGCGCGCTTTTGGTTCTTCAGAAAACAGCCGAAAGCCTTCAGTACGGCCTTCTTGACAATCTGACTGCATCGATTACACCGAAAATAGAATCCCTCTGCGCTGCACAGGGGATAGGGACACAAACCTGGGATGAAAAACTGAAAGTCCTGACCGTAGGGGGGAGGAGTGCAAACAATGAGGTCTTTACCGCTATCGCCCAGGCCGTTCTTCACGGCAAAAAAGCGGTTATCGATTATTATCCTCTGGGCAAGCCACCTGACGGACCACGTACCATTTCCCCTCAAACCCTTCTCCTCTACCGGGACATCTGGTATGTCGATGCTTTCTGTCATCTTCGCAACGATCTCCGTACCTTCTCGCTCAACAGAATCCGAAAGGCAACACTGCTGCCCCAAAAAGCAAAGCAGATTCCCCGTTCAACGCTCGATTCCCATTTCGGCGCAGCATACGGCATCTTTTCAGGCGCAACAGACCATATCGCCCGTATAAAATTCACCGGGATCGCCGCCCATGAAGTCTCCCAGGAGACCTGGCACCCACAGCAGAAAAGCGAACATACCAAAAAGGGCGACTATATCCTCACAATCCCCTACGGGAACAGCAAGGAACTGGTCATGGATATCCTCAAATGGGGGGAGCATGCCGAAGTTCTCCATCCTCCTGCCTTGCGACAACAAATTGCTCAAACTATTAAAAAAATGAAAAACCTTTACATGCTCTCATGATTTGAGAGTGGAGAGGGATATATTATGAAAGAAAAGAGTAAGAAGGATTGATGACAACGATGGGAGAAGGAAAAAATTGCACGAAGAGCATTTGCGACGCCCATTCGTCCTCTATTGTGTGGCCCACTCCTGTTGTGTGGCTGGCACACTTCGAATTGCTCAGCGCGGCGCAAGCTCAGTGCATCACCTTTGACTTTTGACCTTAACCTTTAACTTTCAACGTTCAACTCAAAAAAATGCCCCCAACATACTCAAAAACAATGCCGCTTTCCGATGTTCACGATATTTTGCTGAAAATACGCTCCGAATTCAGTGCCAAGTGCAAACTGTGGATCGAACAGGCACAGCAACGGGAAATCAAAGCAAAACAGCATGATATTTACAGCGCCGCACAGGAATGCAAAGCAGAACGGAAAGCCCTCGCCGACGCCGAATATACCCTGGTGAAAATGATCGACAGGGAATTGAAGAAAACAATTGGAAAAAAAAGAATGTAAATATATGACAAGTAAAGGTTGAATTAACATTTAGTAAGTAAATATATTTAGATGTAAATTTACAGAAGAATTGCCGTATTGAAAGGAATGTGTATGGTTGAGCGCCTGTTTGATTTATGTCAGTTTCAGTGGTGTACTTTGCTTGAATTTCGATATGAGATTCAGGCCGGTATTCCTGTAATCTATCGTCCCGTTGCATAAAGGATTAACCATAAATGGAGGATGGATGGAAAACATAGCCCATGTTGCAAAAAATGAAGAAGGTGCGTACAGGCTTCATAGTTTGCTTGAACACTTGAACAAGACTGCCAAAAAAGCAAATGAATTTGCATCGCTTTTTGATGCTTCAGAGTGGGCTGAAATAGCTGGATTGTGGCATGATTTAGGAAAATTTTTACCAAAATGGCAAAACTATTTACAAAAAGCATCTGGGTACGAAGAGAATGCTCATATAGAAGGATTTTCAAACAGGCCTAACCATAGCACAGCTGGGGCCGTCCTTGCATTTAAACAATTTGGACAGTGTGGATTACCAAAGTTAAAAGCAGATGCTTTAGCAAGAATCATCGGTTATATAGTAGCGGGCCATCATGCCGGATTACCTGATTGGGATCAAGATTATGCAGGTGGTGATTTGTTAAATAGAATATATAAAGATCCATTGAATGGATTATTCGATTTGAGAGATATTGAAATTCTAGAGAAAATTGATGAAACAAATGTTTTCATGAGCAAAAGCCTGCCAAAATCGTCACCCTTAAATGTGAAAAATAATGAAGAATTTCAAAAATCCAAAGAACACCTTCATTTATGGGTAAGGATGCTTTTTTCTTGTCTGGTAGATGCTGATTTTCTTGATACTGAAAGATTTATGGACCCGGGTAAATACGAAATACGATCAAAATATCCGCAAATAAATGAATTGAAAAAGAAGTTCGACAGCTTCATTAATAGGATGAAATCTGAATCTGCAAAAACTCCGATTAATAATGAAAGAAATAAAATTTTAGAAATTTGCAGGAAAAAGG
>WJLZ01000018.1 GCA_014728215.1 Chitinivibrionales bacterium | reverse complement strand
TATTTGATAGGTGTGTTCATGCTTCTGAGCATTGTGTGTTCCTGGGTGGTCATGAAACTTTTTGCCGAGTATCCGACCAGAATATTTACGGCTGCAATTGTCGGGCTTAATATATCGTTCTCGCTGGCCGTTCTCGGACGACTATGCCTTCCGCAGCTTAAGAGCGTTGCAAGCAGCGAATACAGAGATGCATATCGGAAAAAGCATACACCATTCTTTGAAGCGTTTACCTGGCTGAACAAGCGCAAGCCGGATAAAATAGTCATTCCCTACGCGAGCCAGGTTTTCTATTATCTGAACAGCGGTTATACAATCGACCGGAACGCTTTAGATAACCCATCAAAGCACAGGGGAGCATATTTGCTCGATATCGATTATTCCCAGACTTTGGGAAAGGGTTCCGGATCTCAAGCGTACGATTACCATATTGAGGAAGAGTTTTCGTTCTTAGATCTGGTGTATGAGGGACCGGATGCGCGGGTGTACAAGTTTGAGGATTAACATTCATAATGACACGTTTTAACCACATAGGGAATTTAATCTGCGCCAAAAATAAATATCAGTTGGCGGTTTTAATTGTGTGCGCATCAGTGCTCTATTTCCCTTTTATAAACCAGGCCCTTCATATTGATTCCGATATGATGGTTCACATGGCCCGGCAGATGCTTAAAAACCCGGTCAACCCCCCTCTCGGGGTGTATGGACAACACATGGCGCTTCACGACAAGACCAATATGCCGGGAAGCAGTGTGTTTTATCGGAGTGCTCATCCCCCGCTTCTCCCCCTGATTCTCGCCCCATCGGTGGCCTTGGCCGGCGAGAAGGAATGGCCCCTTCATCTCTCCTGGTTCTTTTTCTATGTCGCGGCAATTCTTGGCGTCTGGTACCTTCTTGGCCTGTTTTTCGACAAGACCCATCAATTCCTCGGAACGCTCCTGTGGACCATCTGCCCCGCGCTGGTGCTCAACAGCCATACGCTCATGTGGGATGTACCGATTACTGCTTTTATGATCTGGACATTGGTGCTTTTTATCGTTGCCGAAAGAAAGAATCGTCCGGGATTGATGATTGCTTCCGGTTGTATCCTCGGCCTGTCGGCACTTGCGAAAGTTAATGTTATCGCTTTGTATGCCTTGTTTGCGGCCTATTGCATCCGGTATAAGCGATGGGCCAGCTTATGGATGTGGGGAATTCCGGCGGTGGCGCTCCCCTTGACATGGGTGATTCATAACTGGATTGTCTTCGGCAAAATTCAATATTTCTCCATAGGGCTCTACAGTCCCGTCCCTGGAGACTACCGCTACAGGTTTGAGCGCACGATCAGTTATCTGGGAGGTGCCGTTGTATTGCCTCTGTTCGGGTACTGGGTCATTCCCCGAAAAAAAAAGGAAATAAAAATTCTCGGACCGATCGTTCTTTTTTCATTAACGTGGAGCATACTCTTGAGAACCGTCCTTCAGAAGCCGCTCTGGTTTTCAGCCGGCTATTTCTTCTTCTCCCTGGCTGGCCTCTGGACGCTCTGGAAAATGATTACTTTTCCCCTGCCAAAAAAAGAGGCTGGTGTACTCAGGAGTGAACATCTTTTGATTCGTGGCTATTCGTTGCTTTATTTTATTGTGCTGATTCTCCTCCCTACCGCCAGTATCCGATATATGTTACCCTTTTTGCCGATGGCTATCATGGTGCTGATGACGCATATGCAAGGGCGGTCCGATAGGGAATGGCGCAATTTCTGGATTTTTTGTATGAGTTCGACGCTGGTCCTCAGTATCGGGTTGAGTATCGGCGATTACCTTTTCTGCGAAGCCGACCGACGTCTGCCCGGCGCACTTCAGGCGCGGGGGTATGTTCCCGGCGAGACCTGGTATTATGGAAGGTTATCATACGATTACTACCTGTATCAGTCGGGTTATAAAAAGCTGCGCATAAATCCGGAGTCTCCGGAACCGGGAGAGTTTTTAGTCAATGAATATATTCCCGCCGATTCTCCGGCTCGAAAAATGGTTGATGCAAAATTCAAGACGGTTCCTTTGGATACCATCTCCTTTTTCAATTATCCCTTCAGGACAAAGGGATTGTACGGCGGCTTTTACGGCAATGACAGAATGCCCTATACACTCAATTTTAATCACCCTCAAAGGGCCTATATTGTGTATCGCCTAGAGAGTAATCGGCGCCACCGGGAGGATATACAATGAAAAAAATTTCTCCTGGAGTGGTGGTGTTTATCTGGTTCTTTTTATCATTGATGATTTTTTATTCGGGGCATTTATATTCCGATGATACACTTGCGAAAGTCGAATCTGCCCGAAGCCTGATAAGGAAAGGAACATTTGCAATCGATAAGGAGAGCGGTGCATGGGGACTTCCGGGAAGAGGCGGTAAAATATATCCGCAATATTCACTTGGGGCGGTACTCAATTGTCTTGTGCCGGCGGCGACATACGAAATTTTCAATTTACTGAGCGGAGGGAGGTTGCCGAGATTTGTTTTAAGTGCATTGATAACATTGCAGAACGTTTTCTTTACTGCAGGAATCGGTGTTATCGTTTTTATGATTCTTGTGCGCTTTGGTACAGAGATAAGACAGGCATTCCTATATGCAAACATTATGGTTTTTTGCACCCAGATTCTTCCCTACAGCAGTACCGGATGGAGTGAGCCGGCAGCTTTGTTCTGGAGTATGGCTGGTTTTTATGCGCTTGTGTATAAAAATGGAATAAAACAAAAAATTGTACCTTCGGCACGATGGAGTATCTGGGCACTGTGCGCTGGTATGGCTTCGCTGATCCGGATAGAATATATTCTTTTTTTTGCAATTTTCCTTATTGTGGATTTGCTGAAAAACAGAACCGGATGGAAAGCCCATCTTCAGGCATTTTTCATTCTCGGCGGCATATTTTGTTTCCACTTTGCTTTCAATTATATCCGTTTTGAATCGGCATTCAATTTCGGCTATCTGGCCCCCTCTGCAGCAAAAGCAGCAGAAAGCTCGATTATATCAAAGGGCGTCTCAACCGGTAATGAGATCACAAGCCTTTTCATCAACAGCCGCCGCTTGAATGATTATTATCACTTTTTTATCTCCTTTGGAAAAAATCACTGGTTCTGGGTGGCTCCACTACTTGCATTGTCGCCGTTGGTATTTTTCTTTAGAAAAGAGGTTCCCGAACGTATCTTAGGTGCTTTTTATGCGGCCTTTCTCTACTTACCTTTCATTAAGCTTAATACCTGGTGTTGGGGTCATCGGTATTTTTACGTGATTTTCCCCTTTCTTTTGCTTCCGCTGTTTTTTATCGTCGGATCTCGAACAAAGGTTTTTCGCTTTTCTTTTTATATTCTTGCCCTGTGTGGAGGAATAATCGCATTTTTTGCCTCTGCGGTGAATTACCATGTTGTACTGGAAATACTGGTCGAAAAATATGGCGTTACCCCTGCCCTGTGGCATAAGACCGCAACATTTACCGGTGCCCCGTTTTGGTATCATGTCAAAATTTTCTTTGTTCAGGCCCCCAATACCATATCATTACTGCTCGATCCACCATCTCACATTTCCTGGGGATATTGTCGGCAACATTGCTTGGACATCTGGCCGGTGGGGCTTATGGCCGTTGGAATTCCGCCGTTATTGTCATTTTCCCTTTACCTTTCAATGATGGGATCTGCGGCGTTTGCGGGAATAAAGCTGTGCAGAGACAAACCTTTTAAGACAAAGAGGGAATAAGAGATATGGACTGTTGTATCTGCGGCTCTATCGATTT